>NZ_JANNDR010000087.1:0-23501 GCF_031378165.1 Chamaesiphon sp. OTE_75_metabat_556 | reverse complement strand
GGTTGGAGTTGGTAGAATCTGAGGTAGCTCGATCTCGATCGAGTCGGGAACAGGATCGAGCCGATCTAATGGCTCGTCTAGGGCGAGATCTGGCGGTGAATTGGCATTCCCATCGGCCATTATCGTTAAATTATCTTCTTCGTTCCCGCCCTTGACGCCACGTTTTTGTTGGATTAAGACTTCATATTCGGCTTCGGGAATACTGGTCTTCAGCAGGCGACTGATCGTCGAATTGCTGACCCCATAGCGACTTGCTAGAGATGCGGTAGTATCTCCAGTCTGACGGTAGAGATCGACAATCTCCAACTTATCTGCATCGGTAATTTTTTTAGAACTCATGTTTACTTAATAGCAGTTCGTCGGCGAGCGAGACGGCGGGCACGAATGGAATGATCGAATTCTAGCGCGGCAGCAATGCCAAACTGCACGATCCCAAAAATCCAGAACACTTCCATAATAAAGCCACTTTCATATCCTTGCACTCGATTATTGGCATAGGCGAACCAAGTATCAGCAATATAAAAACATAATACCGCCTGGGCGGCCATTCGCCAGGGCAATCCCAACCGACTGCCCCAAAATCCGACAAACAGAATTGCCGAAAAAGTCAGCAGCACCAGATCACATAAAACGTAAAACAAATTGAAGCTATTGACTAGTGGCTGCATCGATCGATCGATCGCGAGTACCCATGCTGGCGGATGCTGGGGATTGCCAATCGCAACCGGATCGATCGCCTGAGCCACAATCGACGGCGGACTAGTATTGACAATCGGTTTGCTGTCAGCAGCCTGGACGATCTCGATCGCACCCAGTGGCGGTGGTGTGGTGACGGCTCTAGCGGAAAGTGTCGTCAGCCAACAACCCACTGTCAAACCGACAGCGACAACACCGCCAACGATCGCCCATTGCTGCGGTTTCAACTGGACATCTCGATCGAGAATGGCCAATCTCATCCCCGCAATCGCGATCGTGTAAAACAACACGAAAAACGGATTGCCAGCAGAAGCAGCCGGATCTAAGCCCCAGAGCATTTCCCACAACGAGAACCACAGATTGCCCACAAAAAACGCAAACATCGCCAGCGCAAATAACAACCATACGGCTCTACCACTGACGATCGATTCGTACCAGTAGTTGCGCAAACACAACCAACCAGAAACGAGCAAACCAATTTCTTCCAATCCCGTGGTCGTCAAAATAAACCACAGCGGATGAGTGGCATTGGTATCGACGACACTAAAATTGAGATAAATCGCCAGTGAAATCGCCGCCCAAATTATGCCCCCATAAATGACATATTCCCCAGTAATTTGCGGTTGTCCGCCCGATTTTGCTAGTGATGATTTAGTCATATGCTGGGGGTCTACAAGAGTAGTGAAGACGGAGGATTTGGCCAATATCGATGATCTGAATAGAACGCTACAATTCCAAGATTTCTGCTAATGTCGCTTGCCATAAAGCTGGCATCGATTGCACGATCTCGATCGTCAGTTCCGTCCCAAATTGGCGGCCGATTTTGTGTTGAGCGATTTGGGAGAGTTGACGATCGAAGATCTCAAAATCCGATTTCGTCCAATTTGCTAATTTAGTTTCAGCAAATGGATCGAGTAATCGTAGTCGATCGAGATCTTGACGCGATTGGAGGGCTGGAGTCAGTGCGACTAATTCATCCGCAATTACTAGCAATTGTTTCGCTCCGAGTAAACTTTCCCACTGTGCCCATAACTCTTGAACTAGCCAGATGCTTGCCTGTTGCAATTCTAATCTAGTCTCAACGCTAGACGCGGACTGCTTGGGTGCGGTTACAGTGGGTTTGGTTGCCGTTCGCTCTGGCGTCCATAGCGAGTAATGGTTAGCTTCAGAGACTACTAAACAGCCGTTGGGAGAAGCCTCGATCGCCTGCTGCCATTGTTGTGTTACTGGGCGAGCAAGATTGAGCTTGTGACTGGCAACAACCCTCACGAGATCGTAAGTTTGCCCTTGATAATCGAGTTGCAACCTGGGTATGCGATCGTCAGCGCGATGAGATATCCCAATCCGTACTAATTTTGCATCGATGATTGACATATCCGATCTCGAAAACATATTCTCTTATTTAAGATCGAAGACCTCCAGATTACCAAGGGTAATATTGCCGATCTCCCTCACGGCCTCAATCGAATTGCCAATATCTTTTCATAGGTTTGGCACTTGACATTGCTGCAATTGTCGTTGGAGTATGTTAGAATATGGTGCTAATGTGGGTGAATAGCTCAGTTGGATAGAGCAACTACCTTCTAAGTAGTCGGTCGGGGGTTCGAGTCCCTCTTCACCCGTAAATCTAGACCACATTATTCAGCCTCAGCGGTTTCCGGTCGTTGTTGCACATTCGATCCGGTATATCCTGGCAAAAGAGAGAACATTTCAGTTTTAGTTAGCTTCTACCAAAAAATCATCAGGTTTGTGCTTTCCCTGGCATGGATTTGGATATACCAAAACTTGAACAGCTTTCCAGTAATCTAGCTACCCAACTTATCCAGATCGACTCGATCAAATCAAACACTCTTTTCTAGCATCCAGCAAGCCTTTTAGCCCCAAATATCGACCCACACGTACCCCCCTAAATGTGATAAAATTGAACTAGCGAATTAGTACAATTATCTAAGCTGGACGGAGCATTCCATGACTACTTCCCAAGAGCGAATCGTCCCTACAGATCTAAGACTTGAGATGTCTCGCTCTTACCTAGAATACGCCATGAGCGTAATCGTAGGGCGAGCACTTCCCGATGCCAGAGACGGACTCAAACCAGTCCACCGCCGCATCCTGTATGCGATGCATGAACTGGGTTTGACAGCCGACAGGCCGTTTAGAAAGTGCGCGCGGGTAGTCGGGGAAGTCCTCGGTAAATACCATCCCCACGGCGATACGGCTGTGTATGACGCGCTGGTGCGGATGGCGCAAGATTTTTCGATGCGCAATCCGTTGATCAACGGACACGGTAACTTTGGTTCGGTCGATAACGATCCGCCAGCGGCGATGCGGTATACCGAGTGTCGTCTGCAAGCTTTGACGATGGAAGCGGTATTGCGGGATATCGAAGCCGAAACAGTTGACTTTGCTGACAACTTTGACGGTTCCCAACAGGAACCAACCGTCATGCCAGCGCGGATACCCCAGCTATTGCTCAATGGTTCTTCGGGGATTGCCGTGGGGATGGCGACAAATATTCCGCCCCACAACTTGGGTGAATTGATCGATGGGGTGGTGGCATTGATTGCCAATCCAGAGATTACGGATATGGAATTGATGCAATATATTCCTGGTCCTGACTTTCCGACCGGAGCGCAGATTCTGGGGACAGGGCCGATCAAAGAAGCTTATGCAACTGGGCGCGGCTCGATCGTCATGCGCGGGGTGGCGAATATTGAAACATTAGAATATAAAGGTAGACCCGATCGCGAAGCGATTATTATTACCGAATTACCATTCCAGACGAATAAGGCAGCCCTGATCGAACGGATCGCCGAAATGGTCAATGACCATAAGTTAGAAGGGATCTCGGATATTCGGGATGAAAGCGATCGCGATGGGATGCGGATCGTGATCGAACTCAAGCGGGATGCTTATCCCCGCGTTGTGCTGAACAATCTCTACAAGCAAACGCCGATCCAAACCAACTTCGGTTGCAACATGTTGGCGTTGGTAAATGGGGAACCCCAATTACTCACCCTCAAAAAATTCCTGACGGTGTTCCTCGATTTCCGGATCGAGTCGATTACCCGCCGAACCCGTTACCAGTTGCGGAAAGCACAGGAGCGCGATCACCTGTTAGAAGGTTTACTAATCGCACTGGCTAATTTAGATGCTGTGATTCGCTTAATTCGCGCTGCTGCTGATTCGGCAACTGCCAAACAGGAGATGATCGAACGCTTTGCCCTGTCAGAATTTCAATCCGATGCGATTCTCCAGATGCAACTGCGGCGGCTGACAGCTTTAGAAGCTGACAAAATCCGCTTAGAGCATGATGCGCTGACGATCGAGATTACCGATTTGCTCGATATTCTGGCGCGGCGGGAACGGATTTTGGATATCATCCAAACCGAAATCGCTGAAATCAAATCTACTTTTGCCACTCCACGTCGGACGCTAATCGAACATGGGGAAGGAGATTTAGAAGATACCGACCTAATTGCCAACGAAAAGTCGCTAATTCTCGTCACCGAGCAGGGTTATATCAAACGGATGCCCGTCAGCACCTTTGAAACCCAAAGCCGTGCGACACGGGGCAAAAAAGGCACGGGGATGAAAGAAGAAGATGCGATCGAGCATTTCTTGACCTGTTGCGACCACGATACGATCTTGCTATTTAGCGATCGCGGGGTGGTGTATACGGTTAAAGCTTACCAAATTCCCGTTTCTTCACGCACGGCGCGGGGGATTCCGATCGTCCAAATGTTACCGATTCCCCGTGAGGAAAAGATTACCTCAGTGGTACCTGTGAGCGAGTTTAGCGATGATGAATACTTGATCATGCTCACGCAGAAGGGTTTCATCAAAAAGACCGCTTTATCAGCATTCTCCAGCGTCCGCGCCAATGGTTTGATTGCCATTTCCCTCGAAGAAAGCGATAAACTCCGGTGGGTACGTCGCGCTAAAGAAACCGATAGTGCGATTATCGGTACGCGGAATGGGATGACCATTCATTTCCGCACCGATCGCGATCAGCTCCGACCGCTGGGACGAGCCACGCGGGGCGTTAAGTCGATGTCGCTCAAGAAAGGTGATGAACTAATCAGTATGGACATCTTGCCCAGCCAAGTCATCGCTCAGATGGTGGCAGCGAGTGAAGATGCGGGTGTGGATGATATCGATGATACGGTTGCTGAAGATGTAGCCGTGCCAGCAGGTGAAGGGCCGTGGATTCTAGTTGTCACCACTGGCGGACTCGGCAAACGAGTACCCGTCACCCAATTCCGCCTCCAAAATCGGGCAGGGATGGGCGTACTAGCGATCAAGTTCCGCAAAAAAGGCGATAAATTAGCCGCGCTGCGGGTCGTCAATCCCGACGAAGAAATGATGATCGTTACCAATCGGGGGATTATCATTCGGCAGGCGATCGATGCCATCTCCTCTCAATCGCGGATGGCAACTGGGGTGCGAGTGCAGAAGCTAGATGACGACGATGCCATTATGGCCGTCGCGATCGTCCCCGCCTCCAATGGTGAAGAGGACTTACTCGATGATGCGATTGATGTAGAAGCAGTCGAAGAAGTGTAATAACTGTCTGAAATTTAGAGGGTGGGCATGGCCTACCCTCATTTTTTTCTAGTTTAAGATCGGATATCGCTAAAATTAAGTTATCTAATTACAGTCGATTGATTATGACCATCAATGTTAGTCTGGCAGAGGCCAACAACCAATTCCTCGACCTAATTCAACGGATCAAAGCTGGAGAAGAAGTTTTAGTGTCAGAATCGGGGATTTCGATTGCGCGAATCATCCCAATTTATCACCAGCTACCCCGTGTTCCCGGTCAAGATAAAGGTAAGATCTTGATCTCACCTGATTTTAACGATCCATTACCATCAGATATTTTGGATGGGTTCTTGAGTCCTGCCGATCCACAATTATGAATGCGTTATTAGATACTCATACATTTCTCTGGTGGGTTGCTGATGCACCCCAGTTATCTGAGCCTGTAAAGAATTTCATTTCCGACCCAAATAACCAAATATTTTTCAGCGTAGCTAGTGCTTGGGAAATTATTATCAAAGTGGGGACGGGTAAACTAACTATTCCTGAATCGCCAAATAAGTATCTTAATTCGAGAGTAATTGATAATAGATTTGAGATTTTACAGATCGAGTTACCCCATGTTCTTCAAGTTGCAAATCTGCCCGATCTGCACCGCGATCCTTTCGATCGAATCATTATCGCGCAAAGTCAAGTTACCAAAATGCCAATTTTGACGATCGACCGTCTAGTCATTCAATATGCTGTTGATGTAATTTGGTGACTGAATCGAGCGATCGAAGTCGGAGGAATTGCAGATGTTAAATTTCATCAAAACCTCAATTATTGAGTAGTGCTACCATCCATCTTTAGCTAATTAGCAGAAGATCGAAATTATTCATTACCATTTAGGCTACAGAAGTGAATCATAAACCCTGGATTGTAAACCGATCTCCACGTAAATCATCGTAATGGTATCCCCCGAACCTGCCGATCGCACTGAAGCAGAATTAGACAGCCTGTGTCCGATCGTCGGCGTAGGTGCTTCCGCTGGTGGATTGGAAGCATTCACCCAATTGCTCAACCATCTCCCCACTGATACGGGGATGGCATTCGTGCTGATACAGCATTTAGATCCCACCCATGCCAGCCTCTTGACCGAATTGCTGGCGAAAACAACGGCGATGCCCGTCATGGAAGTTCGCGATGGGATGCCGGTGCTACCCGATCGAGTGTATGTTATTCCCCCCAACCGCGAAATGACGTTGGTCGGAAATAACTTGCAGCTTTCTACTCGCAAGAAGACTCACGGGCGATATTTACCGATCGATCGTTTCTTTCAATCCCTGGCAACCGATCGCCAGCAGCAAGCGATTGCGGTAGTATTGTCGGGTGCAGATGGGGATGGAGCACTGGGCTTGGCAGCAGTCAAAGCGGCTGGGGGAATTACCTTTGCCCAAGATCTTGCTTCCTCCAAATTTGAGGGGATGCCCGAGCGGGCGATTGCCACGGGTTGTGTCGATTTTATTTTACCGCCTGAGGAGATCGCGGTGGAATTAAAACGGATTTGTCGTCATGGCGATGTCACTCAAATCCCACCGCGCCAACCAGCAGCTATTGTCGTAGCCGAGAATGAGCGCGATCCTCTCACCACAATCTTTGGCTTGCTCAGAACCAAGACAGGTGTTGACTTTACTGGTTATAAACCAGCCACGCTCAACCGGCGGATCGTGCGCCGGATGGCATTGCACAATCTCGAACTTTGGCAGGATTACGTCAGTTATCTTCAGACTCACCCCGCCGAATTGGGCGAGTTAGAGCGCGATCTATTAATTAATGTCACCAGTTTTTTTCGCGATCCAGCAACCTTTAATGCACTCAAAAGTACAGTTTTTCCAGCGATTATCGACCAAAAATCCCCAGGAGTGGGGCTGCGGATTTGGGTGGCAGGATGTTCGACTGGCGAAGAAGCATACTCCATTGCGATCTGCTTGTTAGAATATTTAGACGAACGAGCGATTCAGTTGCCGATCCAGATTTTTGCTACCGATATCAGTGAAACGGCGATCGATCTGGCGCGAACGGGGATCTATAAACCAGGTGCGATTGGTGGAGTTGATCCCGATCGATTGCGCCGCTTTTTTGTAGCAGTCAATGGTGGTTATCAAATTGGTAAATCCGTCCGCGAGTTGTGCATATTTGCCAGACAAAATCTGATTGCCGATCCGCCATTTTCACAGCTCGATCTGATTAGCTGTCGGAACGTGATGATTTATTTGGGTGCCCAATTGCAGCAACGGTTAATGCCGATTTTTCATTATGCACTCAGACCCAATAGTTTTTTGATACTAGGTACTTCCGAAAGCATCGGCGGCTTTTCGGATTTGTTTGCACCAGTAGACAAAAAATCCAAGATTTATGTTCGTAACTTGGCTCCTAGAAGTCCCTATTTAAGATTTAATAGTAGCGATCGCGCCCTCGAAAAAGTGAAGCCTATGCTACCGATCGATGAAGATAATCGAAGTGAGAATAATCTAGATCGAGCTGTCGATCGGATTGTAATCGATCGCTATGCACCTGTCGGTGTGACGATCGACAATGACATGAATATCGTTCAATTTCGCGGCCAGACGGGGGATTATCTCACACCTCCACCGGGCAAACCCAGTTTCAATCTGTTTGAGATGGCCAAACCAGAACTATCCGTCGAATTGCGCTCTGCCGTTCATCAAGCTAAACAACAGCAAGAAATCGTCCGCCACGAGGGTGTCCAGGTGAAAACTCTCAATGGGGTGAAAACGATCGCCATCGAAGTAATTCCGGTGAAAATTGGTACGGATAGTGAATCCTATTTGTTAGTGTTATTTCAAGAATCCATACTTACTGTCAACGCCACACCGATCGCCATCGCCGCGTCAGGTCAGTCTAAAAAAGTCAAGCAAACGGCACTAGAGCAAGCAAATAATCGACTCCAACAAGAATTAACCACCACCAAGGAATATTTAGAATCAATTATTGAAGAGCAGGAATCGACGAATCAAGCCCTACAAGTAGCTAACGAAGAAATTTTATCGAGTAATGAGGAACTCCAAAGTACGAATGAAGAGTTGGAAACTTCCCAAGAAGAGTTGCAAGCAACTAACGAAGAGTTGCACACGATTAATGAAGAACTCAACAGCCGTAATAGCGAATTAAATCAGATTAATAACGATCTTCAGAATTTGTTGAGTAGTATTAATATTCCAATTCTAATTCTCGATGGCGAGTTGCGAATTCGGCGATTTACTGTCCTCGCTCAACATTTATTTAATCTGATTCCGACAGATCTGGGACGACCATTTAGCGATATTCAACCTAATATTGTCATTCCCGATCTAGGTGCATCGATCCAATCAGTCATCGATACGCTGATTACCATTGAACGAGAAGTTCAAGATCGGGCGGGACATTGGTATAGTTTACGGATTCGACCCTATCGAACCAGCGATAATCGAATCGATGGGGTGACAATCGGGTTAATCGATATCGATACGCTCAAGCAGACGGCGGCAATCGTCGAAGCCGCGCGCGACTATGCCAATGCGATCGTCGAAACTGTCCGCCACCCTTTGCTGGTACTGGATACAGATTTACGGGTGATGCGAGCCAATCGATCTTTCTACGCATCTTTTCAACTTACCCCCGCTCAAACCGAACAACAATCGATCTTTGAATTGGGACGGGGGTGGGATCTGCCGAGCTTGCGATCGCGACTGGAAACGGTCATCTCCGAGCAGACTGAGTTTCAGGACTTCGAGGTAGTGCAAACCATTCCGCCACAGACATCCCGAATCCTGTCGATCGACGCACGGCAGATTAGAGACGATCTTCAGCAACAGACGATCCTGCTCGCGATCGAAGATATTACCGATCGCCGCCACACCGAAGTCCAGATCCAGAACTCTCTCACTGAAAAAGAAATATTACTGAGCGAAATCCATCATCGAGTCAAAAATAATCTCCAGATTGTTTCGAGTCTACTCAGTTTGCAGCGCAACCGCATTGATGATGCCCAAGTCAGTACCGTCCTGCAAGACAGCCAAAACCGCGTCCAGGCGATGGCCACGATTCACGAAATCCTCTATCGATCCCTAAATTTTGTAGATCTAAATTTTGCTGAATATATCCAAACCTTGGTCAACAATTTGTTTGATACTTATATTGTCGATCGGGCGACGATCTCCCTGCATGTAGATGTATCACCGGGCTTAAATATCGATGTCGATCGAGCTGTACTCTGCGGATTGATTATCAACGAACTAGTCACCAATGCATTCAAACATGGATTTGCTGGCGGTCAACAGGGTGAATTGCTGTTAAGCTTAGTAACTAGTGGTGAAAATTTCCTGACGCTATTAGTGGCAAATAATGGTCAGGAATTGCCGACAGATTTTGATGTATGTAAAGTTCGATCGATGGGACTTAATTTAGTCATGGCTCTGACTAAACAGATCGCTGGCGATCTGGTGGTGGAAACCGGAGCGATGACTGTGTTTAAAATTACTTTTCCCAGGTCGATCTAAGCTAAATTGCGATCGCAGATTGATATAATTTATCAAAAAAATCAGGCTTTCCTCATGGCGAAAATACTCATAGTTGAAGACGAAGTTATCGTCGCGTGGGACATCAAGGAAACCTTGGAAAAATTAGGTCATACTGTCGTCGATCTGGCGATCTCTGGAGCGGAAGCCATTCGATCGGCGACAATTGATAGCCCCGATTTGGTACTAATGGATATTCGGTTAGACGGCGAAATGGACGGGATTACGACTGGCAATGAAATCTATCATCGTCTCAAAATTCCCGTCGTCTACCTCACCGCCCACGCCGATGAATTCACTTTAGAGCGGGCAACTAAAACCGATCCCTTTGGCTACATTATCAAACCTTTTCAATCGCAATCGCTACAGAGCACAATTAAGGTTGCCCTCCAGCGGCACCAAGCCGAAGTGTGTGCCCAGATAGCGCAAGTATCTTTGGTGAACACCTTAGAAAACATTGGTAGTGGCGTTATTGTCAACGATCGACGGGGTGTAATCACCTTTATTAATGCGATCGCCCAAAAGCTGACTGGCTGGAATTCGACAGATGCGGTGGGGTTAGATATCGATCGAGTTTTCCGATTGGTTTGGGAAACAGACGGCACCCCGATCGAGAATCCCAGTCTGCGAGCGATGCGCTTAGGAGAACCTGTCAAGTCACCCGATCGCTGTTGGCTAGTCGCTAAAGATCGTTCGGAAATCCCAATTTCCGATACCGCTACGCCGATTGTCAAGCCAGATGGCCAGGTTGTGGGGGGAATGGTGGTTTTCCAAGACAACACCGAGCGGCTAACGACCGAGGTCGAATTGTGGGAGCGCAACGAAGATCTCGAAGCTTTTCAATTCAAACTCATCTCCCAACTCCAAGCCAAGACCGCCGAACATCAACAAGCGATCGCTTGTCTTCAGATCTTGGATTCAGTGCTGACGACAGTCAGGACGGTGCCCAGCGAATGTGCGTTGCTCGACCGTGCGATCCAACAATTATGCATGGCGATTGATGCCGATTACTGCTGGATTACGCTCCACGATCGCCAAGGTGACACAGCCCGTATTGTCTGCGAATATATCAATCCAGAACGTCGAATTTATCCGACTAGTAAAATCGGCCGTGAGATCGATTTACTGCTCTATCCCCAGTTTTACAATCGTCTATTGGAGATCGAAAGTTGGATCGAGCCACCAGTGGAAATTATCCCCAAAGTATATCAAGATCTATTGACGATCGCCTCGCAACTAATTGTCTGTCCGATGATCGTCGATCCCCAAGGATCTGCTGCTGGATCTACGCGGCAGCACAATTGGATGATTGGGGAAATTGGCATCATTAGTACGGGCAGCCTAACTTGGGCTTCTTGTCAATCTCAAGCGATCGTCCAAATCTTCAGCCATGCGATCCAATTGTTTCGCAAAACACATCCTCAGTAATCGATCTCTAATTAGCAGCTTCCGACATTTCGATCGTTCGACCTTCATAATCTTTGACCAAAAAGTTCAGCGGCTGCTCACTGCGAATCTTGTGCTTGACGCCACGAGTCTGAATCCGCATCAAAAGCTGCTCTAGACAGTCTCGATCGAAACAAACGTGCCGCTGGCGATTTTTGTCACCCAAGCTCGAACCAGTAATTACGTGCAACTGAGCATTTTTCTTGAGTTGGTACCACAAACCTTCCGAACCCTTCATCCCGCGTACGCTAGCTCTGCCCATCGGCGCGGCTAGATACATCGGATCGATTCCCGCAGTCCCGATCGTTTGTTCATAATCATAGTAGTAGTGGAGTGGCACTTGCGCGATCGGCAGATTGAGCATCCCCTCATACAAGTCCTGCGCGATCTTCAGATCGGACACCATCACCGTATACACCTTGGGGGCACTAGTCAAAAACAGCCACATCGCCCCAGCGTAGGCTGCCAGCAGCATCACCATGATACCTTGGGTCGAAAACAGGCTATCTAAAGGCATAAGATCGATAGGGCTAAGTATAGAGTCTATGTTAACAGTCTGGATTCAATATTTGAAGACAGTATCGCCGAAAAAATCGTGGTTCGGCTATTAGTAGAGAACTTGCTTGCTAGTTATAGCCGAATTTAGCTAGTCTTAACCTGGCCGACCGATCGCTCTTAAAAAAGAATTTTAGACAAATTTGCGCTAGTCTGCTATGATAAGAGTCTGTGAATTTTTTCAAACCACATGAAAGCCCAGGAAATTATTCGCTCGATCGAAGCGGAGTATCTAAAATCCGATCTGCCTACCCTTCACGTGGGCGATACCGTCCGTGTGGGCGTAAAAATTCAAGAAGGTAACAAAGAACGGGTGCAACCATACGAAGGCATTATTATTGCCACTCGTAACGGTGGCATCAATGAAACCATTACTGTGCGTCGTGTCTTTCAAGGGATCGGCGTGGAACGGGTATTCCTGTTGCACTCACCCAAAGTTGATAGCGTCAAAGTAATTCGTCGTGGTAAAGTCCGTCGTGCGAAACTGTTCTATCTTCGCGATCGCGTCGGTAAAGCAACTCGCGTCAAACAACGGTTCGATCGTCCTTTGGAATAGATCGACTTCAGAGTGTCCTGGCCATTAACTTTAGTTTTATACTATACTAATGTACGAGGGTCAGGAAAATCGCTCCATCTCTTACGTGCGTCCTTAGTTCAGTTGGTAGAACGTTGGTCTCCAAAACCAAATGTCGAGGGTTCAAGTCCTTCAGGGCGCGTCATCATCTATGTTTTAGGCTTTAAGTCAGTTAATAGTTCCATTGTGCTATCAACTAACTCAATACCCACTATAAAAGTAACAATAATCAGCTCGATCAATCGCTTTGAGTGTCTTCTTGGTAGAAGTAATCGCAAATAAGATCGATCCCAGCAGTAATCCGAGTGCAGCTAAATACACGCCTAATAAACTACTAATTAAATAACCGCTGACAAAGTCCAAGCACATCGAGGCGGCTAAAATTCCCAGCACCTCATTTAAGCGATTGAGACTGAGTAAAATCACGGTATTAAATAGACCGATCGCAAATAATAGATAGCCAATACAAGCCACTATTGTCAAAACGTTCTCAGTCAGGCTGCGATGTAAAATTGATAACAACAGAATTGTGATTGCCATCAGCAACCCAAAATACAAGAGAATTCGACTTAATAACGACCAATATTTTTTTTGAATCGTCCAAGGTAAACTCTCGATTTCAACCAATGTCATATTTTTGGCTCGATCGTACCAATAAATAATCAACTTATAACTAAAATATTCGACTAAAGGCACGATCAGTAGTAAATCTAGCAATGCAAGATCCATGCTGTCCTGATATTCTAAATTATTGCCTGGAATCAGAATAAAATGACCTACTGTAGTAATGTTTGCCACTAGTCGATCGGCAAAAATAAAGCCAAAATAGACGATGCCATAGCAAAAATATGGAATTAACAAGTAGATCAAAATACTTAACTGTGGCAAAGAGGGTAATTTGCCAAACGCGGGTTTAACGGCACGATACTTAATTTGGGTAGATATAGAGAGGATCGCGAGTAAGACAAAAGCGATCGAGATCGTGGTGACTTGTGCTTCTAGCGCACTTAATCTGAGAAATACTCTCAAAATAAAAAAGCAACAGCTAATCCCAATTAAGATACTTGGTGCGGCAAATCGATACTGAAGTCCGACGATCGCAAATAGCATCCAAATCGTACTCAGGACTACATAATATACGCCAGCAATAATAATAAATTTGTCAGTAGCAATCCCCAGATAGAAACCAAAAATCATCCCGATCGAGCTAAGTAACAGTGTCGTCAATATCCCCATCAACAAAATCGGCGTACAAATCCGATTGGCTTGGATCGGATCTTTTAAACCCATATAAAATAAACCGCGTCGGCTAATCATCTGGACAAAACCGCTACTGGTAATCAGGCTTGCCATCGTCACAAATCCAAACAAGGAATTGAGTTCCGCTGGTAAGAAGTCGATAGTTTTATCGATCGGCAGATAATTGAGAATCAGCAGGATAATAAAGGGAATAGTGTAAATGAAACTATGGGAAAATTGGGTGATAAATATGTCGATTTCTTCGGTCAGTTTCAGCGAAGTTTTAGCTCTGTTTCGATCTGATTCTGAGAAAGTGAACCGATCGCGTTGGGCATAGATGAATTGACCGAGAATCAAGGCATTGGGACAACCAAACTCTGCCTCGATCGCCTTGTCCGTATAACCCAAAGCTTCAATGATAGCGACAATTTCCCAAGGATCGCAGACATTTGGATAGTTAGTATAAATTGAATTAATTAAATTTTCTAATGCATGATTGGTCATACGATCGATCGTGATTTGCCTGCAAGTTTTAATTTAGAAATTCGCGCCTGCCGAATTAATTGGAGATAAGTATTGAGATAATTTTCAACGCATTGTTGTTGGGTAAATAGTTCGATCGCCCGCGCTCTGGCTCGATCGCCCATCTGTACCCGTTGCTGGGGGGTCATACTCAAGAGTTCGACGATCGATTCAGCGAGAATTTGCGGTCGATCGGCTGGGACGACTAAACCAGTATCGGCTAAAGCTTCTTCGACTCCACCGACATCGGTAGCCACGATCGCCGAGCCACAGAGCATCGCTTCAATCACTGTATAGGGAAAACCTTCAGAAATACTCGACATTGCGACGACATCGGCTTCGCCATACACTCGCCAAGGCTCACTAGTAAAGCCAGCAAACTTGACAGTGCCTTCTAATCCATATTCTTTGACCTTGCGCTGACAGCGATCGAAGTAATCTAGATCGGAAGGTTTACCATACAATCTAAATTCGACATCAGGAAATTTATCGCGGACGATCGCCGCAGCTTCAATCAGGGTTAATTGTCCTTTGAGAGCAAAAATCAGCCCGATATTCAAGACGATAGGATGAGAATTAGGCGGACGATTTTGGGGTTTAAATTTTTGAGGATCGGCACCGTTATAGATAATTTTAATCCGTTCTGATGGTACATCCCACCATTGTTCCCACCGCGTATTATATTGACAAACTGGTGAGACAATATCGGCAAAGTGATAATTTAATTTGACGACGGCACTGACTAAATAATGTAAAAAGCGGCGGACAAATACCGATCGAATCGAAGTCCGCAAATTGAGATATTGTTCGCGAATATTAATCCCATGCTCGGTCAGCAAATACGGAATCTGATATTTGATCTTGCCAATTATGCCTGGTAAGCCACAATAACTAGCCGCTGAGGAATGAATGAGGTCTACCGCTGGAATCGGGATGTGGAGAGGAATGCACAACCGATATAGCAGCTTGAGTGTTTCGGCAATCTCGTCGAGGGTAATCAGATCTGGTTTGACTTGCGATTGCCAAGCGGTGGTTACTAGTTGTTGAAAACATTGCCACACTTCGATCGACATCATGGTTTTGTGATAGTCATAGCGCAGAAAATATTCATGCATTCCTACGAACGTATTACCGAGCGTATCGATGTCCATCACATCCGGTAAGAGGATACCGGTTAATAACTGTGTAAATAGGGGAACGAATCTTTGACTAATAATGCTCCCAGTAGTGGCAATTTTGCTCTTGAGGGCACGAGAAAAGGGAAATCGCCATCCATACTCGATCGGGTCTTCCATCCCCCACAATGGCACCTTGAATACTTGAGTGACATTAGCGGATAATTCGTATTGTTGGGTCAAATACGGATTGGCGACGATCGCTAACAGCTTGAAATCCACCTCTGGCATCTGGTGAGTGAGTTCGTGACACCAAGTACTCACACCACCACTCATAAATGGGTACGTACCTTCGGTTGTCATCAAAATGCAAGGCTTCATTTAGGGGATAGGGGGGGATAAGTGAATAGTGGATAGAGAATTTGAAAATTAACAGGACGCTTGCGTCCTAAAGCCTATCTATGCCCTATTCCCTATTCCCTATCCCCTATTTCGGAAAATACACCGTCCCAGTCTGACCGATCGCGACGGTAGATTTGGGATTGGTGAATTCAACTTCGACATGTTGGGTCGATCGATCGAGTGGTGGGGCGATAGTAGTGACGAGAGCGACTAATTCTTGACTGTCGCTGGCGGTACCAAATTTGACGAGTGCCCGTTGTCCTGGTTTTAATAATGCGGCTTGTTGGGGATCGAGATCGACACCAAGCTTGAGTTTTTGGGGGTTGACGATCCCGATCAATTTACTACCGACAAATACCCGATCTCCGACAGCGATGGGAATCTCGATCGCCATTCCGGCGACTGGGGCATTAATACTCACCGTCGTCGGTTCGAGGATGGGTGTTTTGTTAGCAGTGGGGTTGGCGATCTTAGATTTGGCTGCTTGCTGCTGCAATTGTTGCAATTTGGCACCGATCTGTTGGTAATCTGACTGAGCGACTTGTAATTGGGCTTGGAGCTGTTGCAGTTGTCCGGCTTGTTCTTTGAGTGCGAGTTGTTGTTGGAGTTGAGTCGATCGCGTTTGCGCGGCTTGCTTGGTGGTAGCCACTTGAGATGCAGCCACCAAGCTATCGTAGTCCGATCGCGCGATATTTAGATCGGATTGGGCAACGGTCATCTCTTTTTTAGCTTGTTCGACTCGATCGGTAGAGATCGCTCCAGCACTTTGATACTGTAATAGTCGCTCGTAGGTAGTAGCGGTCTGGGCGTAGATCGACTGCGCGCGGTTGACTGCTTCGAGTTTTTGGCTCAGGGGCAATTTTTCCGAGCTGGTGGCGATCTCTGTAATACGTATATTGGCCGCTGCCACCTGTTGGCGGAGGGGAGCCAAGTTTTGGTGATAATTAGCGATCGCGAGTTGGATCGTCGCGATCCTACCAGTGGCAGCTTTTTGTTCGCCCAAGAGTAATTGCTGTTGCTGGAGGACTTGTTGCTGCTGCTGAGTCGCTTGCTGGATCGCTACTTGTTGGCGTTCGGTGTCGAGTTGCTGTTGTTGCAGAATTTTGGTTTGATTGACCCGTTCGGCATCAGTGTTGCGGATGGTCGCTAAGCGATCGCCAGACTTGATGGATTGTCCGGCTTTGACCGTTAGTGCCGTAACTATCCCAGGAATAGTCGCATCGATTTTGGTGATGTGCAACGGTTCGATTTTGCCAGTAAAAGGGAGATTATGTAGCTGTTGGGCGCGATCTTGGCGATCGGGCATCTCGGCTGGCTTCTTTAAGCTTTGGCGGAGCAGATAGAGCGAACCTGTCAAACCCAGCCCGGCCAATACTAAGGCGGCTGCTTGGTACCAACCGATCGATTTCCGCGATTTTTGTAATGCAGTAATGTCTAAAATTAATTCTGATGGCTGGTCTAAGTCACTACCAGGTGCTGGTTCCGTTTTGACAGCCTTATTTGTCTTGACTTGAGATAATTCCAAGCCACCAGCCCGCTCGATCCGGCTAATGGAGATCCGCTCGTTGGGCTGTTTGGGTTTCCATGCCAGTGCACTTGTTTGCTCTTTGTGCGGAATAAATTTTTCAAATAAACCAGGCGCAATCTGCATGTAGCCGCGATTGACAAAGCGGACGGCATCGCGAATTTCTTGGGCGGGGGCACCCTTGAGAATATAACCATTCGCACCAGCATAGATGGAATCGGCGACATATTCGTCACTGTCGTGGCTACTCAACACTAGCACTCTAGTTTTGAGCGAGCTATGGGAAATAATTTTGGTAGCGAGGACACCATCGATATCTGGCATCTCCATGTCCATGAGGACGACATCAGGGAGGAGTAATTTTACTTGCTCGATCGCGTCGTAACCATTGTCTACCATGCCGACGATATCGAAGTCTGGTTCAGTCTCTAGTAGAGACTTCAGCCGTTCCCGAATGCTCTTCTGGTCATCCACCAGGAGAATGCGAATCATGTCCAATTCCTTAGATTTGTGATACTTACTGCTAACCAAACTCTGGTTTACTTATTCGATCGATCTACCCTCGAAACCGGATGAAAAAATGTTTTGATGCTTCATTTATCAATCCTATTATAGATTCAAACTAAATCGAGCGATCGCTACTACTTAATCTAAATTTGTAATTTTTTTAACAAGATCGCGTTAGGCTTAGTGCCTGAAACGATTGTGCTATCATCATCCATCGATCGCAATGACAATCTCGACTGTCATAATTATGACTCGCACAATGCGCTTGGCAATCGAGATTGGCCGATTGGGCAACTTTTTTCAGCCAGGTGGCGGAGTTGGTGTGAAAAAAATCACCGATCGATTGTTAGCCAGCCAATTGCTCGAACTCGCGCCAACACATGAGCAAGGCACGAGGAACGTGAAAACACCCTTTCCATTTCCCGCCCTTGAGATCCAGTAATACTTCGCCCTGCCGATCGAGATAGCCAAACCATTCGCCATGTTCGGGATCGGCAAAGTGACTCCAGGTATATTCATGAACCTTTTGATACCACGTCCAACACTCCGCTCTCCCCGTGAGCCGATAACCCATTACCAGCGCGACCAGGGTTTCGACATGCACCCACCACAATTTCTGGTTCCATTCCAACTGTTGTGGTGGATGACCGTCAGCATCCATGAAGTAGTAGATGCCTCCATACTGTTCATCCCAGGCATAATTGAGGATATTTAGCACTACATCGACAGCTTGGTTAATCGTGGCTGGATCTTGACGCCGATTGGCGATGTCCATGATAAACCACATCGCTTCGATCCCATGGCCAGGATTAATCGATCGACCCTCAAAACAATCGACATGGCTACCATCGGGCGCGACATTTTCAAACATCAAGCCCCGCTCTTTGTCCAGAAAATCCGTCATCACTTCCTTGACAGTGAGATCCAACACGCGGTCGAGTTCGGTACTCGGTAATAGCCAGGACATTTCGAGCGTCAGATTGGCCAAAATCATCGGTACGGCTAGGGATTTGAGCGATCGCGTGCCGGGGTAGGTTTTGTTGTAGTGACCCTTGGGGTCGTCTTTGCGCCGCAAGACATTGTGATAGGCTTGGAGGGCGACATCCTTGGCCCAGGCTTCGCCATCGGCGAGCGCAAATTGACTGAAGGCCATCGCCGCAAAACAATCGGAAAAGATATTGTAAGGCTGGACGAGGGGTTGTCCGGATCGATCGAGGGCAAAGTACCAATTGCCCTGAGGATCGCGCCCATGCTCGGCCAAGAAATTCGCGCCGTGTCCGGCAATTTTCAGCCATTCTGGGCGCGGCTCGACGCGATTATATAGCATCGAAAATGTCCACACCTGACGATTTTGGAGCCAGATAAATTTATCGGTATCATAAACTCGGCCCGATCGATCAAGACAAGTATAATAACCGCCTTGCTCCCAATCGATCGAGTTTTGCGCCCAAAAGGGCATCACATTATCGAGCAGGGTATCTCGATAGAGCTGGGCGAGTTCTGTAAAATTGTCGGTCATGCTGCCAGTGCTCCCATCGCGATACTCGATCGATTGCGGGCGAATTACTACCGCAGCCAAATTGTACGCCAAAACTGTCGATCGGGAATGGCGACGATCGAGGCTACTTGAAACTTATGTAATATTTATCAGGAAATTGGGTAAAAACCCCGTGGTTCACCACGGCTTTGCGGGAGCAAACGAAGTGCAGCCCGTCTGCGCTGAAGATAGCAAATATCTTAACTCCGAGCATCAATTCTATGGTACAGTATCAACCATAAGATTAATCCGACCAACGCCCTTAAATGCTCGTATTTGAGTTTCGAGCCTACGCAAAACCAGCTCAGTTCACCGCAATCGACGATGCAATTCGCACCGTCCAATTCGTTCGCAACAAGGCGGTTCGCTATTGGATGGATGGACATGGCAAGTCGGTCTACGATCTGAACAAATACTGTGCAGTGCTAGCACGGGAGTTTCCGTTCGCGAAAGAACTCAACTCGATGGCGCGTCAAGCGGCAGCCGAGCGAGCATGGTCGGCAATCCAACGCTTCTACGATAACTGCAAAAAGCGGCTTGTTCCGGTCGGGTCTCCCGACCATGGAAACAAGACAAGACAGCAGGTGGTCGGAAAGAAAGGATTTCCCCAGTTTCAGCACGACAACCGTTCTGTTGAATACAAAACCACAGGCTGGGCGTTGTCTGAGGATCGTCAATCGATTACCTTTACCGACAAAAAAGGGATCGGTCGGCTCAAACTCAAAGGCACTAGAGATCTCCACTTCTACCAGATCGATCAAATCAAACGAGTTAGATTGGTCAAAAAGGCGGATGCTTACTATGTGCAGCTTTGCGTATCTGCCGACCGAAGCGAAAACCTATCGACAACTGGCAATACGATTGGACTAGATGTGGGTCTAAAGTCTTTCTATACCGACTCAAACGGCAAGGAAATTGAAAATCCTCGGTTCTATCGGATGGGTCAAGTTAAAATGAAGCGCAAGCAACGCTTGGTTTCTCGCAAGGTAAAAGGGTCAAGCAATCGCATCCGAGCCAGGATTAAGCTAGCAAGAACCCACCTCAAAATAAGTAGGCAGCGTAAAGATCACGCCATTAAGCTGGCGCGATGCGTAATCCAATCTAACGATTTGGTCGCTTACGAAGACTTGAGAGTGCGGAATATGGTGAAAAATCACTGTTTGGCTAAATCAATCTCAGATGCGGGATGGTATCAATTTAGGACATGGCTGGAGTATTTTGGCAAGGTGTTTGGTCGGGTGACTGTTGCAGTCAATCCTGCCTATACCAGTCAGGAATGCTCGAACTGTGGTGCGGTTGTTAAAAAATCCCTCTCTACTCGTACCCACGCTTGTCAGTGTGGATTTGAGTTGGACAGGGATTGGAATGCCGCACGGAATATACTGAGCCGTGGACTAGCTACGGTGGGGCACACCGGAACATGGGGGTCTGACCCCCTCAACGCTTGGGGAGATTCGATCTCTACTCCAGTTGGTGAAAACCTGCTGGGGCAAATCGAATCGTAGAGCCAAGAATCCTCCTCGCTTCAGCGGGAGGCGTGTCAATAAAATTAGTCTCGATCTGGTGGCTGCACGAGCATAATAGTGACAAGTCTATCTTTTAACTAGCTAATAGGTGTCGAATATGCAGCGCAAATATTGGCGATTAATCGCAGGGTTGGCGGCAATGAGCGTAATTGCTGGCGGAAGTTTCGATCGAGTTGGGGCGGTAACGACAGTACTATACGATGGCGCGCTCGGCGGATCGCCAACTAGCGGCGCGAATCCCTACTTGAATTTTTTTGGTGGCGGTATTGGTGTTCCCACGGCAGCTAGTGGAGTCACAAGATTGGATACGAGTAGTGATAACGTTATTCAAGCTGGTTATACGAATTACAAAACCGACTTGAGTGGTCTGTTTAATTCATCGTTTCCAGCGATATTAGATAATAATGCTGGTTATACACTCAGCTTTACTGTCAGAGTCAATTCTCAAACGAATGCTAGTCCTGATCGGGCGGGCTTCAGCGTGATCGTCTTGGGTAGCGACAACAAAGGGATCGAAATCGGGTTTAGGAATACCGATATTTTCTCGCAAAATGATGCCAGTTTTAACTCGATCGGCGAACAAAAGACCAATATTGGTTCGACACTAACAGCCCTAACTACTTATAATCTCAATGTTTTAGGGGGTAGTAATGCGGGTCTCTATACGCTCACCAGTGAAACTGATACGCTGCTGAGTGGTTCGTTACGGGATTATACGGCGGCAGCAACTGGTGCTTTGACTGCTGTATATGCCAAACCCAACTTTATTTTCTTAGGAGATGATACGACTTCGGCGGGTGCGAGTGTCGATGTCCAACGGATTTCTCTGACCACGAATCCGGCGGCAGTTCCCGAACCGAGTAGTTTGTTTGGCATTGGACTGGCGATCGGATTTGGAGCGCGACTCAAGCAGAAGTTGTGCCGAGAGCGGCTCGATTAGACTTAGCGATCGATTGGCTCGGAGATCGCCAATAATGTTATAACTAGTGTCCGATCATTATTGATGAGTGACTGGTGTGGCTGACGCTTATTTATTGGTATCTCATGGCAGTCGCGATCCGCGCCCCCAAATTGCCGTACGTCAATTGGCAGAGCAATTAAGAACTTGTTTGTCAGCCGTTATTGGCACAGCCCAACTAGAATTGGCAGACGCACCCCTGCACGTTCAGATTAGCGATTTTGCCAGCCAGTGTGCTGGGAGTGGGATCGAAAAAGTGGTAATTCTACCGTTATTTCTCATCCCTGGCGTGCATGTCATGGACGATATTCCCGTCGAAGTGGCACTAGCAAATGCGTGTGGGCAAATCCAGTCGATCGTCGCTCCGTTTCTTGGTTCCCATCTCGATTTTGTCAATTTGTTCGCTTGGCACGGTTCTGGCTCTACAGATCGAGCTATTATATTAGCCCACGGCAGTCGGCGATCGGGTGGCAATCAAATCGTTGAAGACTTAGCCGCGAAATGGAATGTTCAGGCAGCTTATTGGTCGGTAACGCCGAGTTTGACCGATCGGGTAACGGAATTAGTCGCCACAGGTGCGAGCAAAATTGAGATTTTACCTTATTTCCTATTTGCTGGCGGCATCACTGATGCGATCGCGTCAGCAGTGGCACAATTGAGATCCCAGTTTCCGCAGGTCGAATTGACCTTGGGCGAACCGATTGGGAATAGTCCAGAATTAGTAACCGCGATCTGCAATCTGCTCGGATCGATCGAGATATCTACAAATTAGCGCAACACTTCAATTAGAGGTTCAGTGACAGAGATAGTTGGTAAAGTTTATTTAGTTGGTGCGGGGCCTGGCGATCCAGGGTTATTGACGCTCAAGGGTAAGGTCTTGTTAGAGTCGGCTGATGTGGTAATTTATGATGCTTTAGTCAGTCCCGAAATTTTGGCAATCGTCTCGCCGCAAGCGGAACAAATCGATGCAGGCAAGCGGATGGGCAGACATTCATTGCTGCAAACTGAAACGACGGAGTTATTAATCCAGAAGGCGCGCGAACATGCGGTGGTCGTCCGGCTCAAGGGCGGCGATCCGTTTATCTTCGGACGCGGTGGCGAAGAAATGGAGGATCTGATTGCTGCTGGCATTGCGGTTGAGGTCGTGCCTGGTGTGACATCAGGAATTGCGGCTCCAGCCTACGCTGGTATCCCCCTGACGCATCGCAATTATAGTTCGTCGGTAGTTTTTGTGACCGGACACGAGATGGCTGGTAAATACCGGCCTGGAGTCAACTGGAGCGCGATTGCCCAATGTGCGGAGACAATCGTCGTCTATATGGGCGTGCGCAATCTCGATCGGATTACCCAGGAATTGATCGTAGCCGGATTGACGGAAGAGACACCGATCGCTTTAGTTCGCTGGGGTACTACTCCCGCCCAGCAAGAATTGATCGCCACCTTAGGGACAATTGTCGAGCGGGTAGAAGTAGCCCAATTTGGTGCGCCATCGATCGCCGTAATCGGCAATGTCGTCAAGCTCCACGAGACACTCGGTAGCTGGTATGTCGATCGAGCACCGAAGAATGCATGACCGAGGAGCGAGCGCGCTCGCCCTTAGCCGATCTGGCGTGAGGCGAGCTTTTCAAAATGGGCTTGAGTCTGATATAAAAATTGTTCGCGGCTATCAGCCGCATTAGTCAATGTGGGAACTAGATTTCGAGCTTGAAGTGCCATGTGCATTTGGAGGTGGGCTACATAGTCACTCATTTCTTCACCTGCGGCTAGTTGAGCAGCAAGGTTAGTTTGTGCGAAATTA
>NZ_JANNDR010000084.1:0-7894 GCF_031378165.1 Chamaesiphon sp. OTE_75_metabat_556 | reverse complement strand
TTCAATTATCAAATGAGATGCGAGTGGCACCGACCGGACGAATTCGCGATTCGCCCTAGTCGAGATCACGAAGCCGTAGAGAGGGTCGGCCGACAGGCGGTACATATCTAAAAATTGAGGAGATTTTAGGATTGATAACTGGAATTGACAAAATCAATGATTTAGTTAAATACCATAGAAAAAATCATTACATATCTCTATTGTATTTGTCAATACATCGCGACCAGATAAATCTGTAAGATATACCGATCAATCTCCTACAGTCCCAGCCATTGCGTGACAAGGCATTTCCCTACTCAAAGCTCAGTCGATCTCCACGGAGCATCGCATAGATATAAATAATTGTAAATGATCGTGTCGATAGAAGAAGTCTATGTGAACGACTGAGGTCGATCGGCTTTAAAATAGGTAAATTAAATTTTAAATGTTATGATAATAGAAACTATCTATTCAAAGAGATCGACTACCGCTAAAGCATGATGAAAAGAGGGTAGAGGGTCGTAGTGGACAGGACGCTTGCGTCCTCATACTGCCTACTCCCTACCCTCTACCCTCTACCCTCTACTCCCTACCCTCTACTCCCTACCCTCTACCCACCCCGCCACATAACTGTGAAACAAGCCACAATCCATCAGTTACATGTGTTAGAGGCGATTGCGCGGCACAACAGTTTCACCCGTGCTGCCGAAGAGTTGAATCTCACACAGCCGACAGTATCCCAACAAATGAAGCAACTGACTAAAATTGTTGGCATCCCCCTAGTCGAACAATTAGGCAAACGCTTCTATCTAACAGCAGCAGGCAAAGAAGTGCTCGCTGCCAGTCAAGAAATTTCGGGTCGCCTCGAATTACTCGAAAGCAGTCTCAATGAATTAAAAGGTCTAGAAAAAGGCCACTTGAGCCTAGCCACGACGACTACAGCTAAATACTTCGTACCGAGACTGCTGGGTACCTTCAAGCGACAGCATCCCGCCATCGAACTAAGTCTCAATATTACCAATCAAGCCCAAGTACTCGACAGGCTTGCCCACAATCAAGACGATCTGTATTTTACGGGCAGACCGCCTAAAGAACTCGATATCGAACTACGACCCATTTTACCCAATCCCTTAGTAGTAGTCGCGCCTAGCAATCATCCCCTCGCCCACGAACAAAAAACAATTTCGCTCAAACGATTGGTTGAAGAGCAATTTATTATGCGGGAATCTGGCTCTGGGACCCGCGCCATCGTCGAACAATTTTTTGCCGACAATCGCCTGGAGGTAAATACGGTGATGGAAATGAGCAGCAATGAAGCGATCAAACAAGGGATTGCTGGCGGCTTGGGACTTGCAGTATTGTCATTGCACTGCCTGTCGCTAGCAGTCCCGGGTGGCCCGTTGACTTATTTAAATGTTGAAGGTTTTCCGATTCAACAGCAGTGGTATGTAATTTATCCTTCCGGCAAACATTTATCTCTTGCTGCGCAAACATTCCTAGATTTTTTGCTTAATGAAGGTAAATCGATCGTTGAAAGTACGTTAGACGATCTATCAAACTTGAGTGTTCTACATCCGCCACAGGCAATCGACACGATCGATGATAGTTCGATTTAGCTGTCGCTGACAGTGAGGACATCATTTTGCGCCAGACAACCATCTTCGAGATGGACGATCCGATCGGCGACATCCAGAATCCGGTTATCATGAGTCACCATCAGGATCGTCGTCCCTTGCTCCTTAGCTAACTTCTGCACGATCTCGACGATTTCTCGTCCCGATTTACGGGTTTATGGACGATCGAAGATGCACGATCACGCCAGCAAGCAGGTACAAAAAAAGGAGTAGCGATTCGCTATTCCTAGAATTAAGTCGAGATCTGAGGGTACCCACGAGGGGCACACCTACAGAGTCATTGTGTAGGGGTGCCCCGCGTGGGTACCCTCTCTACTTATCAGTTAAGTTTCTTGCATCAAAATTGTGGCCGGTAAACGGCTGAAAGCCAGATGGTCATTTTGAACCTCAACAAAGATGGTATCGCCTTCATTGAAATCACCGCGCAAGATCCCTTTGGCGATAATCGTTTCCAGCTCTTTTTGGATCGTCCGTTTGAGTGGTCGCGCTCCATAGATGGGGTCGTAACCGACGTTGGCGATGTAATCAAGTGCAGATTCGGCCAGTTTGAGCGATAACTTGCGATCGACTAAACGTTTTTCGAGGCGGGCGACTTGGATTTTGACGATGCTCCGTAGTTGGGTGCGTTGGAGACTGTGGAAGATGATCGTATCGTCGATCCGGTTGAGGAATTCGGGACGGAAATTGTGACTCAGAGCCTCTAGGACGCGAGACTTCATCTCATCGTATTTAGTATCATCACCAGCAAGATCCAGAATATATTGAGAACCAATATTACTGGTCATGATAATCACCGTATTCTTGAAGTCTACCGTCCGACCTTGGGAATCGGTGACGCGGCCATCATCGAGAACTTGGAGCAAGACATTGAAGACATCGGGATGCGCTTTCTCGATTTCGTCGAATAAGATGACTGCATACGGACGACGGCGGATGCTTTCGGTGAGTTGTCCACCTTCTTCGTAACCGACGTAGCCAGGAGGCGCACCAATCAAGCGGGAGACGGCGTGTTTCTCCATATATTCGGACATATCGATCCGAATTAGAGCCTCATCCGCATCGAATAGATAGTTAGCAAGAGTTTTGGCCAATTCGGTTTTCCCGACACCCGTAGGGCCGAGGAAGATAAAACTGGCGATCGGTCGATTGGGATCGGAGAGTCCGGCACGAGATCGCTGAATCGCTTCGGCGACGGCAGTGACAGCCTCTTCTTGCCCGATCACGCGACGGTGTAGCTCGTCTTCGAGGTGGAGGAGTTTTTCCCGCTCGGTTTCGACTAATTTAGTCAGGGGAATGCCCGTCCATTTGGAGATGATTTCGGCGATGTCAGCTTCGGTGACTTCTTCGCGGAGGAGGGATTTACCAGTAGTCTGCGATTGGGCGAGTTTGACTTCGGCGGTTTCGAGTTTGCGGTGGAGTTCGATCAACTTGCCGTATTTGAGTTCGGCGGCGAGATTGAGATCGTAATTGCGCTCGGCTTGTTGGATCTCGATATTAACTGTATCGATCTCTTCTTTGATGGTTTGGATATTGGTAATAATATCTTTTTCTGATTGCCACTGAGCGGTCAGGGCGCGTTGTTCTTCTTTGAGATCGGCGAGTTCTTTTTCGATCTTTTGCAAGCGTTCGCGGGCGGAACTAGAGGTATCTTTATTAACCGACAACCGTTCCATTTCCAGTTGCAGGACTTTGCGATCGATCTCATCGAGTTCTTCCGGCTTAGAGGTGATTTCCATCTTCAGCCGAGCGGCGGCTTCATCCATCAGATCGATCGCTTTATCTGGCAAAAACCGATCGCTAATATACCGTGTCGATAAGGTGGCCGCAGCAACTAAAGCATTATCCGAAATCTTCACCCCATGATGGACTTCATAACGTTCTTTGAGTCCGCGCAAAATCGAGATCGTATCTTCGACGCTCGGTTGATCGACATATACTTGTTGAAACCGGCGTTCTAAGGCGGCATCTTTCTCAATGTATTTGCGATATTCATCAAGAGTAGTCGCCCCGATACACCGTAGCTCACCCCGCGCCATCATCGGCTTGAGCAGGTTGCCAGCATCCATCGCACCTTGAGTGGCACCCGCACCAACGACGGTATGAATTTCATCGATAAATAAGATAATTTGCCCCTGAGATTCGGTGACTTCTTTGAGCACCGCTTTGAGGCGTTCTTCAAATTCACCGCGATATTTGGCACCCGCAATCAGGGCACCCATATCGAGGGAAATCAAGGTGCGATCTTTGAGTGATTGGGGGACATCGCCACTAATAATCCGCTGGGCTAAACCTTCAGCGATCGCCGTTTTCCCGACTCCAGGTTCACCAATCAGGACGGGGTTATTTTTAGTCCGGCGGGACAAGATTTGAATCGTCCGCCGGATTTCATCATCGCGGCCGATCACGGGATCGAGTTTACCACGACGGGCAAAATCAGTCAGATCGCGTCCATATTTGGAGAGCGATTCGTATTTACCTTCAGGATTCTGATCGTTAACTTTTTGACTACCCCGAATCTGAGAGACGATCGTCTTTAGCTTACTTTCTTCTAATTTAAATTCCGCGAAAAACTGCTTACCAAAGCGATCGTCTTGGGGATATGCGAGTAATAAATGTTCGATCGAAATATAGTCATCCCCATAATCTTTGCGATACTTGTCCGCTCGATCGAGTAAAGTATCAACGCTCCGCCCCAGATATACCGAACTAATCGCCCCAGAGATCTTGGGCTGTTTTTGAATATAGTTTTCAAGTTCTTGGCGAAATTGGCTCAGATTTACGCCCGCTTTGGAGAGGATACTTGTTGCCAAGCCATCCTGTTCGAGGAGGGCTTTGAGCAGATGCTCTGATTCCATCTGCTGCTGCTGAGAAGCCTTGGCCACATCTAGAGTATTGGTGACAGCCTGCCAAGCCTTTTCGGTAAATTGTTGGGGGTTATTTGGTTGCATAATGCGACTGGGAATAAAATTTTATATAAGTAACCCTCGTGATGGACATCACTGCGATTACTCCCTCATTGTAGTGATTTCGATCTCCCTACTAGGATCGGTATTCACGATATAGCGGCTAGTTATTACCGAAATTACTAAATTTAGATAGTCCGTAGATCTAAAATGCAGATGCATCAAAACAAACACCCATACTTGCAAATTCAGATTTAATCGCCGTTAGTTGTCAAGCTCTAAAGATCGCAAAGTTGCCAATCAATCTCTGTCCCGCGCGACTTTAAAGCTGTATTAATCGCCGAAAAAGGTTTACTCCCAAAAAAGCCATTTCGGGCAGACAGTGGTGAAGGATGAGCCGATTGCATGACGAGATGTCGGCTAGTATCGATGAGTTTGAGTTTCTTTTGAGCGTAAGCACCCCACAGCACAAACACCACTGGCTCGGTTTTTTGGTTGACTTTAGTAATTACCGCATCAGTGAAAGTTTCCCAGCCCTTATCTTTATGGGAATTCGGCGTATGCGCGCGGACGGTGAGCACCGCATTTAGCATCAAAATTCCTTGTTGTGCCCATGGAACGAGGTAGCCATGATTGGGAATTTGGAGATCTAGATCGGTTTTGAGTTCTTTGTAAATATTGACTAGTGAGGGTGGGATTTTGATGCCAGGATTGACCGAAAAACACAATCCATGTGCTTGATTATCGCCATGATACGGATCTTGTCCGAGTAATAATACGCGGACATGTTCGTAGGGTGTTAATTCAAAAGCGGCAAACACATCGGTGGCAGGGGGAAAGATCGTTTGTGTCTGTCTTTCGGCACTGACGAAGTCTTGGAGTTGGTGAAAATAAGGTTTGTCAAACTCTGCGGCGAGTACCTGGTGCCAAGAGCTGGAAATTAGAGGGGGGTTCATTAGTGTTGGGTTGCGATAAAGTTCCAAATTAAACGATCGAACTGTTGCTTATTTTCCCATCATTATCAACAAGAGTGGGGACAAAATTTAAGTCCAGGCAACTACATCACAATGCTAGCAGTGTTTACTACTGCGAAATAACTGTCAGATTGCAACCGATCTTGGTTGTTTTCTTCGTCTTGATATCGTTACAACCTTGCTTTTTCTCTTAATTTTGAGGTCTTCATTATGACAATCAACCTTTCAAATCTAACTTTTACCAATCAGGCTGACATTGTCCCCTGATCGGGAACTGAAGAAATAACCAATACTGGTATGGCCAACACCCTCGGTGGTGCCGACGAAATTACTGGCAGTAGAACTTATAGCGATTCTCCTAGAATTTTTAACACTGGTACCATCAATACCGGAGCTGGCAGCGATGCAATTACCGCCATTAATATGATCACAGCCTAACTGTCGGTTTGCAAGCGATTAGCGATAAGATCGCCCGATTGGCAGCTAAATATTGGATGCGATTTTGATCGCATCTCCTGTTGTTTTTAATAGCACAATTGTCTTAGAATAACATCCCCGATAATGTATCGATACTCGTATTGAGATCGATCAGATCCATCACATATTGATGTTGTGCCAAGTTGCCTTGTGCTTCAAATAATTTAGCTGCTAATTGCCAATCGCTAACGCCTTCACGATCGCCATATAATTCGCGATTAGCGCAGCCCCGATTGACATAAGCTATCGCAAAATCTGGCTTGCGTTCGATCGCCAAGTTATATTCAGCAACGGCTAGATCGTATTTTTTAGCTGAATAATGTAAGTTGCCCCGGCGATAATAAGCGATCGCCAGTGTCGGATTGATTTCTACAGCATGGTTATAATCTGCCATTGCTGGCTCTTCTTGGCCTAACTTATAATAAGCATCGCCGCGACAGCTAAAAGCCAGTGCAATATTCGGCGAAAATTGAATTGCGAGCGTGTACTCGGCAATGGCACCTTGATAATCACCTTGCTTGTATTTTGCTTTAGCTGACAACAAAATATCGCCAGTATTCATAATTGCATTTGCACTATCTTGCTGTTCGAGCATATTCTTACATTCGCTAGTGGATATTCGGATTCGCTGACTTTAGAAGGACAAGGCCACAGATCGGATTTTTGTTCGTCACATGGCTGACTTTTGCCTATGATATTCTGCTGTAGACTAACTTTAGATATTCCGCATAGTCATCGATCTCAAGTCACGATTGGACTCATAATTGCTAACAATCTAGAGTGCCAATGTATTCAATTAGATAGTGTTCGTATCTCTATCGAGTAAATTGGTTTGCCGATCGTGGAGATTATTTAGCACAACTGTAAGTCTAAATAAATTGTGGAGATTGTGGGATGACTACGCTAAATTTTTCAAAAATACCAGCAGACATAGGCTGTTGAGGGCTTTTGTTTAGAGTACCCATCAGATTGACAAAAGTAACGATTGCTAGGTATACTTTTCAAAGTAAGCCAAATGACGTAATCTGTAATTCAAGTTATCCTTTGTTTGTTTATCAACTCGAACCAATTTTTAGTCTGCTGGTAGCATCACGGTCTAGTTGTTAACTGTCTAGATCGTGATATTGGGTGGTTCTGTGGCAACACTGGATGTACATTATAGATCCCATGCGGGTTTAAGAGTTTCCCCCCCAACACTCGGAATCAACAAGCTTAATCATCCATCATGAAAGATAAAAAACTCGATCTGAATGCTTTGATGCTCACTTATAACTTTGATGAGTATCCCGATCCAAGTTATTTGAACGTAAAAGCATCGGGCTTTTCATTCTGGAATTTTTTAGGTATGACCTTGCTGGGTGCGGCTATTTTTGGCATTACCCACCGCTCTTTTCACCTTTCTCAGAATCGCCATCATGGGAATGGATGGGATTCCAACATGGATGTCCTGCAATCTTTTGATGTAAATGCTGCTTGCAATCGGGGACAAACACTCATCCTCAAAGATTGTAATTCTTCATTTCCCCCCGATGTATCTAAATAATCGCCACGATCGACAGAATCGAGTTTGAGCGGTGAGGTCGATTTCGATCGACCTCGTTTTTTAGGCTGTCGAAAACTTAGAGACTGCCCACTTTCGATTTAATCGACGTCAAAAAGTTTCGCAGCAACTGTTTGCCCGATTCGGTCAAAATACTCTCAGGATGAAACTGTACCCCTTCAATGTGGGGATAATCCCGATGCCGCACACCCATAATCGTGCCATCTTCGACCCAAGCATTAATTTCCAGACAATCTGGGCAAGTAGCGCGATCGATCACCAGACTATGATAGCGAGTAGCTGTAAAGGGATTGGCTAAACCGGCAAAGACACCAGTACCGTCGTGGTAGATTTCGGAAGTTTTACCGTGCATTAACACGGGTGCCG
>NZ_JANNDR010000071.1:0-36612 GCF_031378165.1 Chamaesiphon sp. OTE_75_metabat_556 | reverse complement strand
CTCCACATTTATCTTGTTCATCTCAAACAACCACTAACCTTAACTTGTCAGGAATGGGGGAACCCGACGGTTTTGCGGCGTTTTTATTCGGGGGTTCCCCCCGAATAAAAAAACGACAAGACAGCGAGACAAGACACAATCGAGTGCGGTGCTTAAACGAAGCAAATATCCTTAACCCGAACTGAATTTAACGAGACGCAGGGGTTTAAAGCCCCCACCTTTTAGGTGGATTGTTGTTAGGGTGGGGTTTAAATCCCCATCCTAACAACCCAATTCTCAATTATCAATTCTCAATTCTCAATTAATTTAAGGATACATGCACCCCATCCCTTGAGGTTAAACATGTTCGATCGGTTGTCGCCCAAACAAAAACAGGTTTTATTCGCGATCCTGTTATCCACCGCTGCTTCGATCTGTAAAAACGTCACGATGAAATATTTGATCGAATATGTCGATCCAGATTACTACCATTTCCATCCGCTAGTAAACCACTGTGGCTGCCGTTATCTGCACGATGATGCACAGACGATCGACGACTAAGTTGAGTCATAATTATATAAAATTAGGACTTAATTCTCATCTTCACATCCCTGCAAATATAACGCTTGGGATCGGCATACACAGCGTAAATTACCCTAGTTTTTTGAGTCGATCGAGTTTGCGACGGCGGATCTTGGCAGCAACTGCGGCTCGATCGACTGGAAATCCAGCCATCGGAATTTCTTGATATTGGCGTTCGGTTTCTAATTTCTTTAGCTCGGTATAATCAACCCACTGAATACAATTCACCGGACAAGTATCGATCGCTTCTTGGATCGTATCTTCGAGATCGCCATCTTGACGCACTACCCTCGCTCTACCGTATTCCGGCTCGATAAAAAATGTATTGCGGGCGGTATGCGCGCAATGCAAACACCCGATACAAGTCATCTCATCCACGTAGACGCCTTTTTGTCGCCATACCCCACCTAGTTCCGGCTCGAAACCAGATCGATCTTCGGCATCACGCAGATAGCCGCCGAGTTCTGGCTCGAAACCCGACTGGTTGCCGTCCATTGGTGGGGTAAAATCGCTCATAATTTTAAGCGTTCCAACGTTGAACTACCAACTTAATCGAACCATCTTGTTGGTTGCGCTCTTCGGCGACTTGGAAACCTTGTTTGGTCGCTTCAGTCAGTACCGTATGATATGCATAGCGTTGGGTAACTTGATTCAAGAACCGATCGACCGACCAATTTTGTTGCCAGAATTGCAAGTCAGCGACTAGTTCGTATTCGTTGTTGCCATTGTCACAAAATCCAATATCATAGCCATTATCCTGCTGGATCGTGACGACTGCCGTCCGCGTGTCGCCCTGATAACCACGCACTGGTTGCGATCCGGTTTGCCAATCGATACCCAGATCCGTCAAGGCAGCGGTGAGGGACTCGACATTCCGAATCTTGGTTTTAATATTGCTAAAGTGGGACATAAAATTAGTTGATAGTTGATAGTTGATAGTTGATAGTTCAAAGATTGGCCAGAGGTGCTTCAATCTCAGACTAATTTCAAGAGCTTGCTAACACTAGGAGAAAATCGACAAACATCTTTAGGATTGCCAATCTCAAACTCTCAAGTTACCAGGTGGCTTGAGTGGTAGCTGTGGCGGTGAGTTCGAGCGTGGGGGTGAAATATTCGGCGGTTTGTTCTTGGCTGACGACATGACCGAGTTCGGATTCGATCGCTGCTGTTACTACGGTGCAAGACTGACCCACTACACCAGTGACTTTTTCCTGCACTCGTCCATCGGGGTAGATGATAAACTCTAGCGTCTCCATGCTCATCGGTGCTGTCAGTCCTCCGGCTATTTGTAGTTAATAGACATTATATTTAGTCAGATCGAAATTATTTAGACCCGATCGGTAGATGACATTTGGGGAATGAGTGTCGATCGCCAGCAACATGCACCACCAAAGTCGATCGAAATATCGCAGCCTGCCAAAACTTGGTAAAGGTTATTATTTAGTCGAGTTATTACTTGCATTATAAGTAAGTTTCGCTTAACTGAGCCACTGCGTCAAGTTTTGTGAAGTTTTATCATTATTTATCCCGACAGAGTAATTAAGGGTTTGACGATCGCGCCGAGACATCCAGATCCCATCGCCGCTACAGGCGTTTATGTATACCAAATTGCCTCTACCTGTCGCGCTAAGGCTTCAGCCGGCAATCGATAATCTGGCCGCTCATTTTTGGCATCGGTAGCGACGAGCAGCGTCACATGACCGAGTTTGCGGCCGACTCGCGACTGCTTGCCATACCAGTGGAGGTGGGCATGGGGCAGAGCGGCTATTTGCTGGCGTTTGGCGAGATAGTCGCTCTGAGTATCCTCGTAACCTAACAAATTGACCATCACTGCGCTCCCACAGGTGAGAGCGGTACTGCCCAACGGTAAACCAGCTACCGCCCGAATTAGTTGGCTAAATTGGGAAGTAGCACAGGCTTCGATCGTCAGATGTCCCGAATTGTGCGTACGGGGGGCAATTTCATTCACCAATACTCGGCCGTCGGGCGTGGCAAATAACTCGATCCCAAACACCCCAACCGCAGCTAGACTAGTCATTAACTTCGATGCGATCGAGTCACACAGATCGATCGTCTGGGCAGGTAAATCTTGGATGGTAAAGACCCGCCGACAGACCTGGTCTTCCTGTTGAGTCTCTAGGATCGGATAGGTAACTACCTCACCATCGACACCTCTAGCCGCGATGACGGCCAACTCGCGATCGAAATTGACAAATTCTTCTAGTAAGAATGGCGTGTCGGGATAGCGATCGCACAGGCTCTCCAGGGCAGCTTGAGTTTTGATAATAAATGTCCCCTGGCCGTCATAACCATTGCGGCGCGCTTTGACAACAACGGGAAATTCAAACCACGGGGGTAATGCTGCTCGCTCTAGTAGCGCGAACTGGGGCACAGGTAAGCCCAATTCTTGCAGGTAGCAACGTTGGGTATATTTATCTAATAATGGAGCTAACGCTGACAAGGGCGGCAGAAAGCAGGCATCATCCGTCGCGGCGAGTTTGCCCAAGCCATCGAGATCGACAAACTCATTTTCAAAGGTAATGACATCACATTTTTGCGCTAGCACGGCGGTAGCGGCGACATCATCAATCTCGGCCAAGACTGTCTCTGCTGCCAAACTAACCGCAACATCGTCAGGGTGGGGCGTCTGGACGACCAGTTCGATCCCCAATGTTTGGGCGGCACTAGCCATCATCCAGGCTAGTTGTCCGCCACCAATTACACCAATTCGTTTCATTTCAATTCATATGAGATACCAGCACATTCGCGCTAAATTGCTAGCTGTGCTGGCGTTAGAATTATACACCCGTCCCCTGTCGTTGCTCCGTTATTTACAGGCCAGAGAATCGCGAGTGGCAACACCAGTTTTGGGATTGATGCCAGTGGCAATCTTGCAGAGTTCTTTTTGCTGAAGCTTGCCCAAGATTGCATCGGTAAAGTCTGCGCCAGCAATATTAGTATTCTTGAATGTCGATCTCAGCATCATTGCTTCCACGAATACCGCATCGCTGAGATCGGCATTGACAAACCGGACTTGATCGAGCAAGCCTTGAGAGAGATTGGCACCGTGGAGATTAGTAGCGTTCAGGGTTGAGGAGCTAATCACGGCACCTGTAAGATCTGCTCCCGCAAAATTGGTTCGATCCAACTTAGCAGTAGTAAATGTGGCCGTCTTGAGATCTTGTCCCGAAAAATCTTGACCGTTGAGTTCGGCATTATCGTAGGATAACGATGGCTTGTATGAAGCAGTTCCCCCTGCCGCAATCGCCTGACCGGGAAAGAATATTAAAATTGAAGCCAGGATGAGAGCGATAATAGTAGGCATATTTTCCAGTAAACAGTTGTGCTGCGACCGCAGGCTAGTGAAAACTTAGATCGGGCAAGGCTAGCTTAACCTGATTTTACATTCCTTAATATCGACAGTTTATCGCAAAACCAGTCCCCCAGTCCCCTAGTCCCCCAGTCCCCAATTCCCTAACCCCAATGTTCAAACTACTCATTACCTGGGTGCTCAATGCGATCGCGTTTTTGATTACGCAGCGGATTATCGACCATTTTTTGCCGGGACAATTTCGACTGCGAGATGTGATCACCGCTTTAATTGCGGCTTTCTTATTAGGTTTGATTAATAGTACGGTGCGTCCGGTACTCAAATTTCTGACGTTTCCTTTGACAATCCTGACATTGGGCTTGTCTTCACTAGCGATCAATGTGCTGTGTTTGATGTTTGTCTCGTGGTACGTGCCAGGATTTCAAATTGGTGGGATCGTCCCCGCAATAGTAGGCTCGATCGTGTTGTCGATCGTTTCGACGTTATTGAATTGGTTTGTGAAGTAGGATAATCGATCGAATCTAGTTGAGGTAGGGGTAATGTCTTGTCTCGCTAAACCGTCGGGAAACAAAGGCGGGCGCGAGCCGCTGTCTTGTCGGTTTTTTTATTCGGAGGGAACCTCCGAATAAAACCGCCGCTTCATGAATTACCCCTACCTCAACCCTATTTCAAGGCTCTAAACCTAGAGCCTCCCGCAATAATGGACGCATTTCCTGGGGTAAACTCAGAAAGACTCGATCGTCCGTCGGATTTTGCTTATATTTAATCCCAGCTTCCAGCATTCTCAGGGCGAGGGCTAATTCGGGGTGAGGTTTTCCCAATTCTTGCCACATCTTCAGCCACTCGGTGGCGGTGTAGTCGCTGATGGTGGGGGATTGGATGGCTTTGAGGTTGCGGGTGAGGGCGACACCGAGTTCGGGGAGGACTTGGGCGGTGGTGTAGATGGTGAGGATTTGAGGGAGGATGTCGCGAACTGCTGGTTGTTGGAATTTGGGTAATAGTTGTTCGTCGAGGAATTCTTGAATGAGATCGCTGGCATTACCAAGTTGCTCTTGTTGAATATTTTTAAAAACTTTTTGCCATGATGTTAACGCATCAGCATAATTCTCCTGTTTAAAATCAGCTAATGCTCGATCGTGTAAGCTTGCAACTAAATTGTCCAGCGCAATCTCACGACAGAGAGTAGAAAGATCGTCATCTGGTTTAAGTTGAATAGCATAATCGTAACTAGCAATAGCGTCTTCATATCTTCCCAATTTATTCAACGCATCTCCACGAAAAGACCAATCCAAGTTATCACGTGGCTCAATTTGAATAGCTTGTTCGTAACTAGCAATGGCTTCTTCATGTTTAGCTAATTTATTTAGCAGATATCCACGATACAAAAAATCGAAAATATTATCTGGATTAAGTTGAATAGTTCGCTCATAGCTAGCAATTGATTCTTTATCCCTGTCTAATTTTCCCAGCGTAAAACTACGCCATCTCCATGCTGACTGATAATCTGGCTTAAGCTGAATGGCTCGCTCATAGCTAGTAATTGCTTCTTCATACTTTTCCAAAGTGGTTAGTGAAAGTCCGAGTAAAAACCAATAAGAGTTTTCATTTGGTTCAATTTGAATAGCACGATTGTAACTATTAATAGCTTCTTCTTCTCTTTCCAAACAACTTAGTACATAGCCACGGGCTATCCAACTACAATCATCATCTAATTTAAGCTCAATAGTGCGATCGTAGCTAGTAACTGCTTCTTCATGCCTGCCTAGTTCTCCCAATACTTTACTACGCTTATACCAGATTTTGTGATTATTAGGCTGAAGCCTAATGGCAAGATCGAATATTTCTAAGGCTCTATCCCATTGTTCAGATTCATAGAGTAATAAACCTTGTAGATATAACTCTTCAATCGAATCCCCTCCTAACAGAGCTTCGATTACTGCTAATGCATCAGCCGATTTATCACTATTAATTAGTCCAACTATCCATCGATCTTCAGATTCACCAATATTATTGACACTAACTAATTCTTTCCACACTGCTAACACGGCATCCGTATCCCCATCATCAAAATATTTATATAAATCTTTCTGACAAGCTAAGAGAATCGGATCGAACTTAGCATTTGCTAAAGAAAGCCGAAAATATTTAGCATGTTCTAACTTCCCATTTGCTTCCAATTGTTCTAAATATTCCTGACGCTCATTCGGCCGATACCAAATTCGTAGAAAATCCACACACAACTTAAGATCGCCATTGCGAGCATTCTTCATCTCCAAGCATAGCCGCATCAAAACTTCAGAAATCTCATAGTAAACTTCTCGCCCTCGCTGCGTAGAAACTACATATCCCTTATCTTTCAACTTCTTGAGCGCGTTAGAAGTCGTCCGTTCGCTAGAAATAAAACATTGTGCCGTAATTTCCTTCACCGTTACCGCTCTAGTTTCTCGCGCTAGATACATGACGATTTTTTGTTGGTCGTCCGACTGTCCCAGGCTCTCTACTCTAGACTGATAATAAGGTGTCAGCTTGTCCAGCATCTCGATGACGGCTGGTAATAACGCCTCTAAAGTATCTTCCGTTATCAGTTGAGCGAACAGGGCATAGACGCGCGGATTGCCGCCTGCTAAATGATGGAGCGCACGAACGCGGCTTTTGCCTTCATCGGTATTTAAAAACTTGGCTAGCTGAGTATTGCCAGATAAATTGGCAATTTTAATCAGCATTGCTACGGCATCGGGATGTCCAAAAGTTGGTAAATGGATGGAAGTAAAGAAGCCGAAAAAAGGTTTGTCTTTTTTGCTAGTATCTTCGGAAATCTTGGGCGTGGTGGCTAAAATGCTACAGCAATTAGTCTCTTGGAGAAAGGCGCGAAATTTCCACTGTTCTTTATCGCCCAATCCGTATAATAGTTTGTCGATGTTTTCAGTGATAATTAATAGGGTTCGATCGCCGATTACTTCAGTTAATACTCGATTGGCTAGATATTCGGCTTCGGAAATGGGTAAACCTGCTAACTTTTTAACCTGCTCTGTTGTGTCGATCCCTTCTTGACTTATCGATCGCAAGATTTCAATGATTAAATATAGCCAAGAGTTAACACCATATTCTTCCTCTCGCAGCCATGCAATCAATAATCGATCGTGCAGTTCGGGCTTTTGTTTGAGTCGATGATAAACGAGGGAAACAAAATGAGTTTTCCCCATGCCTCTGGCTCCAACTAGCATCAAATATTGTTTGGCACTATCGACACTAGCAGCTAAATCTTGAACGATCGATTGTAGTAGTTGTTCTCGCTGGACAAACATCCCCTCTAGTGTCTCCTGTGACATGGTGCTAGGGGTAAAGGTAGATAGAGCTAGTTGTTGTGCTAAAGGAGTATTCACTTATCTAACCTGAGTTGATAATTACTAATTGTCTGCGATAAGTGCCTGCGATTAAAATCGCGGCTAGTGATGCAAAGTCCGCCTGTCTTAATGCGCTAAACCGTCGGGTTTCCCGACGAGCGCGCATCGCTACGCGGACTGAATATTAATTAGTCCGCGTAGGCGGACTTTGCACTCTGTTCGCGGAGCGTCTACCTTCGCAGAGGAGTGGTTTCTAACCACTTGGCTTCGATCTAACCTCTCTGACATTGCCAATACCGTCGAATTAGAGAATAGCGAAATCTGTATTTGAGATCGATCGAGTCTTTTGTTAAATAATGGTCTTGTTCTAGTAACTTGAGTAAATCGCGAATCGTTTGGTCTGGAATTGGTGACTGACTAGTGTTCTGAATAATTTTGATGATATCTTTCGTTGCAATTGCTTGTTCTTCCGCTGCAATTGTGTCTAAAATTAGCCGCACTAATTCACTATCGATATCTCCATAGTAATTTTTAATCCGATCGAGATAATGTGCCATGTGCCAAGTATTATCAGCATCGACTAATAAAGCTCGCACCTCTTGCCTAATTATATCGACATCGATCGTCAATGGTCGATCTTGAGGATGATAGCGAAATCGTTTGACTAATCCATTAATATAGAACGGAATATTATCCACTTCTTGCGCGATTATCTTGGCTGTTGCCGCCAAATCTTGACAGGGAATTGCCTTGGATTCTAACTGCGAGCGGGCAAAATCGATCGCAATCTCAGGCTCGAATGGTGTTACAGACAACACATCCATGTCGTTGTTTACCGGATTGTTAAAGCCGCTTTGCCTCAACTTATTCAGAATGTGATGTAAACCAACCGAACCAGTCAAAATCATCCGCACGCGCGGATACTCGGCTCTGAGCGTATGCAATAAATTCAGGATTTCGCCAGCAATTCTCTCTCCACCTTCCTGCTCGGTGATTTTATCCAACATCACCGGAAATTCATCCCACAAAAATACTACTCTGTCGTCTGGTAATTGCGTTGACAGATCGGCAAAGATCGATCGTAAAATTCCCTTCCACTCTGGTATTGCTGACTTCGGTAGCTGAATCGGACCGACTTTTAACTCTTGAAAGCGACTCAGAAACCTTCTGGTTTCTTCCGCTGCTTTTCGGCGCAATCCTAATAACTCTTGCGCGGTATCAAATACGCTCTGCACAAATTCTAACGGCGAGGAACAACCGGATAAATCCTGATACAAGCACAACCATCCCTGCACCCAGTTTTGCTGCTGCACAGCGGCTTCTCCCTGTAACTTATACAACAGGTATGTTTTGCCCATTCGCCGCTCGGCAGTTAAAACGATACTTTTCTCCGCCAGCATTTGCCAAGCCTGTCGAGCCAAAGCATCTCTACCAACAATTTCACTTAAAGGGACTCTGTCTCGCTGATGATCCATAGTAGGACTCGATCGAGTATACGCCGAGGTTAATATACCTCTATATTAACGTACCTCAATTAAAATGCCCGTTAGTTCTGACGTATATTTTTAGTTGTCAGTTTGAGTACCCGACGATCTATGGGATTGGAAGATCCCATGACTCGAAAAAACTTGTTAAGGAATTATTAGATCCCCGCACCAGTAGATGGGGATCGCCTACAGTGGTTAGGATGTATGGCGGCTAACAGCTAAAACCCAGATTCAGCAAATCAAACTAGCTGCCTGTCATCGATCCGAGGCTTAAATATACTGCCAAAATTATTTGTTAGATTAACAATATCAGCCGCCCTCGCGATCGATCCACCAGTACATGGCATTCGCAGAGAGTCCGCTTGGCGTCAATCTTCCTGGAGCAATTTAGACCAGTTAGCACCCTACGGTACGATCGACACTAATTATACTAACTACTCTATTGGGCATTTCCCGATTTTAACTGCCTATGAATAGCTTTCCTTGGCTGACAACGCTGATTTTATTTCCGATTCTCGCTTCCCTGGCGATTCCCATCATTCCGGACAAAGATGGGCGCACGGTAAGGTGGTACGCGCTGATTATCGGACTGATCGATTTTGTCTTACTCGTCTACACTTTTGCCAATCACTATGACATTCATAGCGACCAGTTACAGTTGGTCGAAAGTTATACGTGGATTCCCCAAATCGATCTGAGATGGTCGGTGGGCGTTGATGGGATTTCGATGCCGCTGATCCTACTCACAGGCTTTGTGACGACCCTGGCAATTTTGGCAGCTTGGCCAGTGACATTTAAGCCCAAACTGTTTTACTTCCTGATGTTGATCATGTTCGGCGGCCAGATTGCCGTGTTCGCCGTTCAGGATATGTTGTTATTTTTCCTCGTGTGGGAATTGGAACTGATTCCGGTGTATCTATTCCTGGCAATTTGGGGCGGGAAGAAGCGATTGTATGCTTCGACCAAATTCATCCTCTATACGGCTGGCGGTTCCTTATTTATCCTGGTAGCTGCTTTAGCGATGGGATTCTATGGCGATACGATCAGCTTTGATATGCGGACATTAGCCGCCAAAAATTATGGCCACAATTTCCAGCTCTTTATGTATGCGGGCTTATTAATTGCCTACGGGGTCAAATTACCGATTATTCCCCTGCATACTTGGCTCCCCGACGCTCATGGCGAAGCTACTGCCCCCGTCCACATGTTGCTAGCGGGAGTACTGCTGAAGATGGGTGGGTATGCGCTGATTCGGATGAATGCGGGGATGTTACCAGAGGCTCATGCGGCGTTTGCACCCGTGCTGATCGTGTTAGGGGTGGTGAATATTGTCTATGCCGCCCTGACTTCATTCGCCCAACGCAACCTCAAACGGAAGATTGCTTATTCTTCGATCTCGCACATGGGATTCGTCCTAATTGGGATCGCGTCATTTACCGATCTGGGGATGAGTGGTGCCGTCTTGCAAATGGTTTCCCACGGCTTGATTGGGGCGAGTTTATTCTTTTTGGTGGGGGCAACATACGATCGCACCCACACGCTGATGCTCGATGAAATGGGCGGTGTCGGCCAAAAGATGAAGAAGATCTTTGCGATGTTCATCGCTTGCTCGATGGCGTCGCTGGCATTACCAGGGATGAGCGGTTTTGTCGCCGAACTGATGATCTTTGTCGGCTTTAGCACCAGCGATGCTTATACGTCGGAGTTTAAGGTCATTATGGTGCTAATTGCCGCGATCGGGGTCGTGCTGACACCGATTTATCTCCTATCGATGCTCCGAGAAATCTTCTACGGCGTCGAAAACAAAGAACTCGTCGAGCATGAAGAGTTAGTCGATGCCGAACCCAGAGAGGTATTTATTATTGCCTGTCTGTTGGTACCGATTATCGGGGTGGGTTTCTATCCCAAACTGCTGACTCAGATTTATGATGCGACGACTACCACCCTGACGGCACATCTGCGCGATTCCGTGCCGACAATCGCCCACAAACAATCTAATCCAGTTGCGCTGGGTGATGAGTTCTTCCGCGCACCCAAACTCGTAAAATCCGCAGGTTAATTCTCGATCGAGATTTCAATTCAATGTCGCTACTATTTAGCCACGCTTGGTATTAAATCTCGACCTCAAAACTCCCATAGTTAGTGGGAGTTTTTTTTGAGGATGTTTCGATCGATCTGGTACTTGAGATCGACAATCGAAGTAAAAAAGCTGTCAAGGGATAAGCTGAAGATCCTGAGTCACAGCACCTTCTAAAATTGAGCGAACAGCTCCATCAATAACTCCTCTGGTGACACCGATTGCATTTGTTGAAAAACGGCAGGACCTTTCATGAACTCTTTAATCGTCATCTTTTTATCGCGAAAATCGATGACGAATTTGTGCACATCGGCCACGATCTGAATTTGTGATTCGGTTTCCGCCACCATTTCACCGATCGGATCGATCCCTTTTTTAGTCAGCTTCTTGTATTCAGCGACGATCGATCCTTCGGGCGTGTTTTTAGTTTGGCGGATTTCTTGTTTGAGATTGGCAAATTGACTGGTGAGAAATTCATTTTCTTGTACTACCTGGGCGCAGCGGCGCGTCAGATCGTCTTCATTGTCGCGATCGATGATTTCGCCCATCTGATGTTGTTTCTCGATCGCGAGTAATTTCGCCAGATCGCCAGCTTGATAAGCTTGATTGATTTCTTTCATGACTTCGGTTCGATACTCGCGATCGTGCTCGTCGAGGGTTTTATCGGGATGAAAGACATCTGCCAATCTCAAGAAAATTTGGCGAATCTTTTTCAATTCATCTCGATCGAGTTGGGGCGATGCGACTTGATTATCAAACGGCGATCGTCCACCCCGACCGAAAAAATCTTCCGCATCCCAGTCACCTTCATCATCGAGATCTTCGTCTGCATCCTCAGCTTCCCCAGGCAGGTGATGGGGGCTAATCAATCCCGACATTTGCAGCGTATAGTAAATTTTCTCGATGTTTTTTCGAGACTGTTTGCCGAGTTTTTTGCCACTAAAAATCTCGGCAAATCCGGCATGAATTTTTTCGTCTAGTTCCAACAGTTGTTGGAGGATCGGCGCACTCCGGTGGGCTACTTCCACACCGATTTCGCGAATCCGATCGAGTAAATTATTTAGCTCTGTGCGTTTTTTCTCGATTTGCTTGATTAACTTTTCATTATCCCGCTCCAAAGCTTCCAGCCGCAGGCGCAGATCTGAGGGTGCTAAACCATCGAATTTGGGTGCGATATCGATGGTGTCAGCAGGCTGACGAGTAGATGCAGATTTAGATTTTCGAGCCATAAACAGGTTAATCTCGGTCGGGATGGCAATTTAACCATTTTAGATCGCCAAGCTCGATCGCGTGTGGATTCGATCGAGCTTGGCGAGAATTAATTAACTGACATCTTGTTCCAATTTATAGATACTATTACTACGATAACCCCAGGGCGGGCACAAGGCCGCGCCCCTACAGGTTAATTGTGTAGCCCGCCCTATGTGAGTTAACGTTCACTCCCACTCTTGGAATCGATCGAGCCAATGTTGCAGGGCGCGTTCGATTTGGGCTTTGCGACGTTCAAAATTAGCAGCTAGGGTAATAATCAGCACGCCTGCTAATAACCCGATCGCCCATTTGGTAATCGGGTACTCGGTAATCAGCAAGAGTAATTGATAGGTAACTGTCAGCAGTAAGGAGATCGTGCCGACATATAGCCAAGCGCGCACCCTCAGTACTAACCCGATGGCGGCGATTGCTAGTCCGATCCCGATCGGTAGCCATGGTTGATGCCATAGTAGTGCGACGATCGCGATCGTGCCACTGCCGAAGATTCGCCCATAATGACGATTTTGTTTAGAGTTTTGCCAGTAAGGGTCCCATTGGACAGCAGCTAAAATCGATGCACCGATGAGGACTGCCGCCCAGAACGGACTATTGAAGTGATACTCAAGTAGCAGTCTCAGCCCCGCCCAGTTGATAAAGATCAGACTCAGATAAGCCCACCCAAACTGGCGTTGGCGGCGTGCTACTCCCGCATAAAATCCGGCAAGAATGATCAAATTGAGCAGCGAAATCTGCTCCCATTCAAATACAACTCGTGAGAGGGGTAATAATAATGCGACTATTCGCCACGGGCGATCTTGCCAGCCCCATTGTCGCCACGGAGCTAATAAGATCAGTAAACCCACTAGACAAGCGACTAAAATTAACCCTTCATCGACGATGCCGAGATTCTGGAAGATCGATCGCGCATAGATGCCGACGCCTAATAGCTCCGCAAAGCCGACATAAATCCACCAGTCTCGGCCATCGAGATCGCGGGCTTGAATCAAGGCATATCCGCCTAATAACCCGCTAATAAATAGATGTAAGAGTGTCAGTTGCGGCAGGGGTAAAGCGGGCATCGTTGCAGCGGCGATCTTCCAGGCACTAGCGACAGCCCAGTGCAGATGGGCAACATTTTTGAGGTGTTTGAGTGGGAAATTCCACCACAGATCGCCACCTTGCCGCGATCGCCACCACACGCCCGATCGATAGGCTAAGGCGAGTAAAGCGGTGGCAAAGCCATAGACGGTGAAGGCATCGGCAATATTGCCACCACCAGGTGCTTGAAGGAGGTAATGGGTAATTAGCTCGTAACAGCCCAATGTCCCTGCCAGCATTCCGCCATAACCGATCGATCTGTAACTGCGGCGACTGGCTAACACCCAAACGATACCAGCAGCGATCGATAGCAATCCTGTATCAGCATTGAAAAATGGCAGTCGGAGGATTAAACCCCAACCCGCCAACAGAATGGGTAAGAATTCGATCCCTGGCGTGGTGAGGCTCGGCAGTTGCTGGCGTGCGTCCCGCTCGATCCAGAGCCAAGTGGGAACAGCCAAGGTGATATTGGCAGTGGCGAGGATGAGCGTATTGCCACCTAATAAATGTACCAATGCACTTAGAGCCAACTGTAATGCCCAAATGCAGCTCCAAAACCAGACCCGCTGCGGAATTGAATTATGTTGCCACTGGCTGCGTGATCGCATCGATCCAGCCAAAATGACCGCAGCGCAGAGGGTGATGAGCTGGATATTTTCAAAAATAGGTGTATTACTACGCTGAAGGCTGCCCAACCACTGGAGATCGAGCGCAATATTATTGGCATAATTCAAAGAACCGATCGCTAGTCCCATTCCGGCTAAACCGATCGCCCACCGATCGCTAGCTACCGCATAGATCCGAGGTAATTTGGGACTGACAAACCAGAGCAGGGTACATGTCAACGCGCCGATGAGGAACCAATAACTGGGAGCGATCGATTCAGCGAGTAAATTCACACCCAATCCCAATCCAAATCCAATCTGAATCGCGGCGGGGAGGATGCGCTGGAGACGTTTGACGATCGGGAACATCAGTCCCACCGCTGCAATCAGCCAGATCGATCGCCATTCGGGTCGATCGATCGTCAGTACTAGTCCGGCACCTAAACCCAGGATTGCCAACCCAGCCGATCGGGGTTGGTTGGTGAGTTGCCACGGTTGAACGGGTGGCTGTCGGAGCGCGACATAGGTAAAAGCGATCGGGACCAGCAGCCACCAGATCGGCCACATCGATGGGGTGGTGGGGAAAGAGGCGATCGTCAGGAAACAGCCATAGGCAGATATTGCCAACCCCAAACCGAAATGCCAACTACTGCGTTGCCAACCGTCTGTTGCACGCCTTACGGGTTGAGCCGATAACCACAACTCGATCGCCGTCAAGATCGTGCAAGCGATCGCCAAGACATTCGAGACATTAATTAAATTGCTAGCCAGCGATGGATACCAAGTCCAGCCATAGGCGATGGCTGCAAAGATGGTAGCCAAGCCACACAGGTGGGTAAGGTAGATATAACTCGATTTGACTGGCAAGTACCGCAAGGTCAAATGTGCCAAAATTGCAGTCGATGCTAATAGATCTAAGAGTAGACTCAGGGGTGTGCTCAGATTCACTAGTGGCAACAATGCCCCAGTCACTAAAATGAGGATTTCACCCGTGCGGGTCAAGGACTGCCAGCCTTTGTGCCAGAACCAGTTGGTAATCCACACCCACAACAGTAAATAAGGGAAAATTAATAACGAGCCAGCGAAAATATAGTTCTGACCGAAGACTAGGACTAGGAACGGTAAAATCTTGGCCAAGATCGCCCCTGTCGATAGGGGTGCCCACAGCAAATTGCTGACGATATAGGTTTGCAGTCCGACAATAAATAGAGCGATGACTTCTCGATCTTGTTGATGAGATCGCAGGCGTTGCCAGATCCAGACTAGAGCCAGACTACTGACGGCGACTGCTTGCCAGGAGCTATTGCGGTAACCACTCAACAAATCGCCGATACTCAATAGCCACCCAAACACCAGTAAGCTAGCACCGACTCGCTGGTAGAGTCGCGCTAAATTGCTCAGGGTGACTCGATAGCGGGCTGTCCGTAGGGATGTTTTCGCATGGCCGATCTGAGTGAGTCGATCGAGTCGGCGATCTTTTTGCAGACCCCATTGGGTAAATAACCAACCGACAATCCCGATCGCCAAACCGAAGGTAAATAGTGGCAAATGCGCCACGAATAAGCCGCGCAGCAGTAAGATTCCCACCCCATAAACAGCCAGTGCGCCACCTTCGATCTGGCGCACCTTTTGCAGGACGATCGCCACACCAATCGCACCGATATAAATCGCGATCGCCGGCCAGTAGGGGAGTTGCCAGCCTAGCTGCAAGCAGCTCGTCACCAGATAGGCACCAAGCAATAAGCCAGATCCGCGTTCCTGTTGTTGCTTGAGATAGACGATCCCGCCCAGCCCGCAGCCAGCGACGATCGCCGTAACTAGTCCCAACGGCTGTTGCCAGAGTCCAAACGAATCGATCGCCCAAAAGTTAACGGGCATCAATAGCAGCGTTACTAGTTGCAAGGTATTCGCCGTCAGCCGCAAGCCTTCCTGTTGGCGCGCCCACCTGCCAACGACCCAAAATCCGATCGTGTACAGCCACAGTAATCCATATTGTCCCCACGCCGGAAATCGCGACCATTGCGTCGCTGCCAGGACTCCAGAGGAGAGCACGACCAAAAACACCCCCAAAAATAGCAGCCACCGCACGCTCAATTCGTCCTTGAGGTTCTGCCAGATGGTACGCATGGCCGGAATTGCGGGGATGGCTGCTGCTGACGGTGCGAGTGTCGGTGCCGCCGGCTGTGCCTTGTTGTCTGGCAATGGCAGCTCTTCACTCAAGCAAGCCTTGGCAATTTGCAGCACTTGCGATCGATCGAGCATCTGCGATCGCACCAGGTGATCGAGGATGTTCAGGAGATCTGGATCGTCAGGATCGATCCGCAATTCTAGCCACATCGACTTTGTTAAAGGCTGGGACATAATTTCAGGCTGGGGGTTGCCTACTATCCTCCCTTATCTGTGGACATTTCTACCGATCGATCGTGACAGTTTGTCGAGCGCACGATCTGGCGATCGAGATTTTTGGCAAAAATTCGATTAGTGTCCGGATGCCTCAGTACGATCGATGTAAAGAAAAGAACAATCGATTCGTGGCCTGTAAAACTAGATCGATGTCAACCTACTGATTTTTACCATGTCTAAATATTTATTTGTCACTGCGGCAACTGCACTCATCAATCTAGTTTTAGTCACCACGAATACCATTCAGATTGCCAATGCCGGGATAGCTGCTGGATCTGTACAGGCAGTCACTAGTCAAGATAAGCTGATTGTCAAAGGAGAAAAGCTCGATCGAAAGCCCGCTCATCTTAATTCCCAACAGCAATCAGATGTCAAGGGTATTCATCGGACATTGACTGAGTTTTATCGCGGTTTGAATGAATACAATGTCGATCGAATGGCACGAGTTGCTGTGACGACGTCAAGCAATGAAAAGGCATACATGCAACGGATGTTTGATAAGTTGAAAGCTTACAACGTTGACATGAGTATTGAAGTCCAAGATATCGAACTGATAGCACTTTCCGAGCGGAATGCAACCGTCAAGGTCACTCAACTGATGAGAGCTAGAGGCTCTAATAGAGCAATGAGTTCGCAGCAATTATCTTCATTTTCTTTGATGAAAACTCAGGGTCGCTGGCGAGTGATTGACAGCAATACTGTCATGCGCTCTATGCCTCAAAACCGTTAACTAAATGTGATTTAGATCGCTGGTAACATCTCGATCGAATGTCATAATTAATAGTAAGGAATTTAAATTCAATAAATTGTTTTAACTCGATTTTAAAATTTTCTTGACCGCTGCTTGGAAATCAGATCGCTAAGAGGGTGTTTGAAAAGTCAAATTTGTTACGCCTAAACCCTGGAAAATCCCCCTAACCCCCTTAAAAAGCGGATGCGCTCCGCGCGGGTTCCCCGCGCAAGGAAGCGCACCAAGCAGGGGGGAACCGGATTCTTAGTCCCCCTTTTTAAGGGGGATTTAGGGGGATTCATACCAACTATGGGTGTCAAAAATAACTTTTCAAACAGCCTCTAAGATCGCCAAGCTGAGTTTGTAAATTAGCGGCGATGTTCGATCCTCTAAATCGCCAGCTAATTTTTCAAAACAAATATTAGATCTATCCGAAATAACATGAAACTATCGACTATTAACTGGTTGTCGAGAGCGATCGCGCTGCCATTATTTATCACAATTACGCAGATTTTACCCGCTAATGCCGCGCCGATCGATCGCTCGCTAATTTCGCTAGGTACAGCGGCGCGGACTGTCCGATCCTTGCCATCTGTCACGGATCTCAATCTGGCAGTGCCAATTCCAGCCAAGACGATCGTCCCAGATAATCTCGATCGCGTTGGCACGATTCAGCCGAGATGGTCTAATCCTAGCCGTCATCATCCAGTACTCAAATCTAATTCCGAGCGGACTAATAAAACTACCGCGATCGGCAAAAATATTACGTTAACATCTAATCTCAAGCCATTAGCAGGATCGACGATCGATCGTCAGAACAAATCAAAAGTTATAACTAGACGTAAGGATTTAGTCGCAACTAATATTGAAGTCACAGCTCCCGCTCCCACTCTCAAAGTTACACGGAAAAGTAGACCTAGTTCCAAAAATCTGGCCGCAGTATCGCCGCCACCACTTAGCAATAACTACTTGCGACTAGTTAAAGATCCTAGCAAAGGAACTAATGATGTTGGTAATCCGATTTATACTCTCGAAGCATATGTGAATGGTCAAAAGTATCGGACATTCGATGCTGTTTCTGGTACAGTAAATACTCAAAATGCCGATCGCCATATGGGTAATAATGCCGCTCCTTTACCAGATGGAATGTATGAAGTTAGTAATGCCATCGTCCCGGGAACTATGTCTGAAGTTGGCCGGACTTTTATTGGGATTTATCCAAAATTTGAAACTGGACGTGTCGATTTAGGTATTCATCTTGATCGGAGTTTCAATCAGAGCAATGGCTATGATGGTACGGCTGGTTGTATTGGCATTACAACTACAGTCGATCGCGATGCAATTAATGAATTTATTATCAAATATCGTCCCCAAAGCTTAGTTGTCAAAATTGTATCTTCTTCAGATCGCTAATAACTTAGGTCGATTCACTATTAGCGATCGCCATCATCAATTACTCGGCAATTGAATCTGATTTTGTGTTATTATCATAGCAAATAATATTTAGAGATATTACTTTAGCTATGGATCGATCCAAGGTTGTCGCTATCATTTCCGGTGTAATTTCGATCGCCTTAGCGGTCGTCTATTTATTAGTCGTGCAATTTCTTGATTTTCGGGGCGAGATGCTCCCCGCACCAATAGTTGACACCATCTTGTGGCGATTACCACTCTAAAACTCACCTGTGCTCGGTCCAGTTGCTCACAAATAGCTAACTGTTAATTATGCCGGTGGTCGTGGGATTAATTAAGAGATGAACGCTTGTCCCCCCACTGTTGATTTCGACCATCTCATTAGCGCATCCTTGCTCCGGTTGCGAATGAAATCGCCATTTTTTGGTACTTTGGCGATGCTGACTCGCTTTGTGTCCTGCACGACGATTCCCTGTGCCGCCACAGATGGCCGAGATATCTTTCTCAATCCCGAATTTCTCAAGTCCCTACCGATCGGTCAACAAGAGGGTATCCTCATCCATGAGATCCTGCACGCGGCACTATTGCACCCGATCCGCGCGCAAGAGCGAGATCCGCAGTTGTGGAATGTGGCTGCCGATATTGTGGTGAATGGGACAATTATTCAAAGTGGATTTGAACTACCGCCAGGAGGCTTGCGCGACGAGCAGCTAGAACAACTGAGCGTTGAGGAAGTCTACGAATTATTGCGCGGTAATGAAACCGAAGCTGATGCCACTGGACGCGTTCGGCAGTGGCAATTAGCAGATCTCGACTTGTTATCAAGTTGCGATCTCAATCCTCATGCCATGCACTGTACAAATCTCGCCCCCACCCCAAACTTGGATCTCCGGCACCGCGAGGAATTATCCGCACATTGGCGACAAGCACTTCAGCAAGCAGCCGCAATTGCCAGCACTACTCAATCGGGGAAACTCCCCACCGGGATCGAACGCGAGTTTGAGTCGATCTTTAGCCCGCAAATCGACTGGCGAGTCTATTTATGGCGATATTTAGTCCAGACCCCAACCGATTTCCAGGGGTTCGATCGCCGTTTTGTCGGACGGGGACTCTATCTCGAAGCATTGCAATCCACCTCAGTTCGAGTCTATGTGGCGATCGATACTAGCGGCTCAGTGAACGCGACACTGCTGGCACTATTCATGAGCGAAATCCACGGCATTTTGGGCGCGTATCCCCATCTCGAATGCGATCTATACTACGTCGATTGTGATGCCCATGGCCCTTATGCGATCTCGATCGATGCCCCCATTCCACCGCCAGCAGGTGGTGGCGGTACTTCCTTTATCCCCTTTTTCGATCGCGTCCGCGCAGCCTGGGACGAACATAGCCAAGCAATCTGCATCTACCTCACCGATGGCTATGGCGAGTTTCCAACTCCCGCACCCGCCTTCCCGACGCTCTGGGTAGTAACTCCAGGTGGTTTAGATTTAGCCCGATTTCCGTTTGGGGAAGCAGTAAGGTTAATCGATAATAAAGCGCAATCGACTCCGCACGGCGGCAACGATGCCAACTAGTGCAACAATCGATCGACAGTAACATCCCGAAATACCATCATCTACTGATGTAGTTTAGGTCAGACATTTGCTAATTTTTTTAGTTAGCAATCCATCGAGCCTCATCCTACTTTATAAAATTTGGTAACTTAATGAACGATCGACAACTAATTAAATCTGGCGTGGTCTTAGCAATATGGTCTTTAGTCGCTTGCAGTGCCCCGCAACAGCCACCGATAACACCTACTTCGCCTTCATTACCAACCTACCCCCCATACCAGTCAATAACATTAGAAAGAACAGATTGTTATGGAGGTTGCCCCATGTATAAAGTCACAATTTCTGGTAGTGGCAAGGTGAACTATGAAGGTAAAGAAGCTGTCAAAGTCAAAGGTAAAGCTCAAACATCTTTGACAACAGCTCAAGTTAAAACATTGGAAAAAGCGATCGCGGAAGTAAAGTTAGATTCATTCCAAAATGAATATATTGCAGATAAAGATGGTTGTAAAGTATTTATGACAGACGCCCCATCGGCAATAATTACAGTTTCAACTGGTAAGCAAACAAAAAGTATCCATCACTATCTAGGCTGTGATGGTCAAGCCAATCTGGAACGACTGACAATCTTTGAAGACACGATCGATACAGTTGTGAATTCTGCCCAATGGGTCAAGAAAAAATGACGAATTATTCAAGTCAGTTGCTCTGGTCGGAGAGACTACTCTCAGAGGATGTTTGGAAAATATAGTTTGCTACTTAGATCCTAGAGAATCCCCCCAACCCCCCTTAAAAAGGGGGGCTTAAAGTCCCCCTTTTTAAGGGGGATTTAGGGGGATTACCACCAATGTGGGTATAAACCGATCGATCGTGTCTATATTTCCAAACATCCTCTAATGGGATAAGCCGTCATTAGCGATCGATATTAGCAATCTCTGCCAATTTTTGGCTAATCTGATCGAAGGCGATGCCGCGATGACTGATACTGCGCTTGGTGGTGACAGACATTTCGGCGAAAGCAAGTTGTTTGTTCGGGACGTAAAAAATCGGATCGTAGCCAAAACCATCGATACCGCGCGGTACGGTGAGAATTTCGCCAGGACAAATGCCTTCAGCTTGAGCGGCGATCGATCCGTCGGGACGGGCGACAGCGACAGCACAGACAAATTGGGCTTGGCGTTGGCTGGGTGTGGGGAAATTGGCTAACTCTGCGAGCAGGCGATCAATCCGTTCTTTGTCAGTCTTGGCATACCGGGCTGAATAAATTCCCGGCGCACCATTGAGAGCATCTACTTGCAAACCAGAATCATCAGCGATTGTCCAGGCGTTTAGCGCGATCGCCACCTCTGAGGCTTTCTGACAGGCGTTAGCGGCAAAGGTGATGCCAGTCTCATCGACATCCAATTCGGCGGGTTTGAGGCTCAATTCCCAGGCACTACCGCTCAGATAGGCTTGCATTTCGCGCAATTTACCAGGATTGCTAGTGGCGACAATTAGTTTTGGCATATGATTTGATTAAACCGCAAAGGCGCAAAGGGCGTGGAGATGAAGATGGCGAGCAGTTGGAGATATGTTTACCGCTACATGCTAACTATTAGCTTACTCCCGATCCTAGCTGGTTCTGTGCCGGCGTTCGCAGCTTATCCGCGTCCGACTCGCAGTCAAAATGGGATGGTCACATCCGCTCATCCATTGGCAACTCAGGCGGGGGTGGAAATTCTGCGGCAGGGGGGTAATGCTGTGGATGCAGCGGTGGCGACGACTTTGGCGATTTCGGTGGTAGAACCGTTTTCGGCGGGGATTGGCGGTGGCGGGTTTATGGTGACGAAAATGGGGAAAGATCTTAAATCCCTAGATTTTCGGGAGCGTGCGCCCCAAAAAGCATCGCGGAATATGTATTTAGACGCCCAGGGCAAGGTGCGCCCGAATGCGAGTCTGGAAGGACATTTGGCGGCAGGAGTGCCTGGGACGATCGCGGGACTAGCCGCCGCGCACCAGCAGTATGGCAAGTTACCTTGGCGGACGGTAGTCGCCCCCGCCATCAAACTAGCGCGGCAGGGGTTTATTGTCAGTGAAATTTATACCGAGCAAGCTAAATCAAAACAGCAACTCTTAGCCAGCAATCCAGCGGCACGGGAGATTTTTACACGCAACGGGCGACCGCTGCAACCAGGCGAACGACTGATCCAGCGGGATTTGGCGCGGACGCTAATTGCCGTCGCTCGCAATCCCCAGAACTTTTATACCGGATCGATCGCCAGTGCGATCGATCGCGACATGCGCCAAAACAAGGGCTTAATTACCCGCGCCGATCTCCAAGCCTATCGCCCCAAGTGGCGCGAACCTGTCTGCGGAAAGTTCCGTAAATATCATGTCTGTTCGATGGCGCCGCCGTCTTCTGGGGGCGTACATTTAATCCAAATCTTAAATACGATCGGTAGCACGGATCTAGCCGCATTGGGTTGGCATAGTCCCGATGCGCTGCATCTGCTGATCGAATCGATGCGGATTGCCTATGCAGATCGATCGGCATATCTCGGCGATCCCGATTTTACCAAGGTACCTGTCTCGGCTCTGACCAATCCCGCCTATGCCACCAACCGCCGTCAGGAAATCGATCCACAAAAGGCGCGTTCGTCTAAACTCGTCCGTCCGGCGACACCAGAGATCCTCAAACAATTCGATCGAGTCACCACCCAATCGACTGTAGGGGTGCCCCGTCTTGACGTTTTATTATTCGGGGGGAACCCCCGAATAAAAACGCCGCTCGTGGGCACCCGTGGGGGTATTGGTACTCACAAAAAAGACCCATCCAGATCGCCAGAATCGCTGGAAACCAGCCACCTGAACGTGGTCGATCGCGATCGCAATGTGGTCAGCCTGACATTTACAGTCAATTATCGGTTTGGCGCGGGGGTAGTAGTCCCAGGCACGGGGATTTTATTAAACGATGAGATGGATGATTTTGCGATCGCGCCTGGAGTACCCAACGTGTTTGGTTTAGTCGGTGGCGACAAAAACTCGATCGCCCCTGGTAAAACACCCCTATCGAGTATGACACCGACGATCGTCACTGAGAATGGTAAATTTCGCCTCGCCGTCGGCGCACCGGGCGGCAGTACGATTATCACCACCGTTTTGCAAATCTTGCTCAATGTCCTGGAGTACAAAATGGATGTCGGCGCGGCGGTAGCGGCGGGGCGAGTGCATCAGCAGTGGCTGCCAGACAAGGTAAACGTCGATCCCTGGGGCTTCGATACCGCGACTCTCGCCGAACTCCGGCGGCGCGGACACTCGATCGAGCCGCGCAGCTATTGGGGCAATGCCAATGCGATCCAACAGCTCCCCGATGGCCGTCTCGAAGGTGCTGCCGATCCACGCGGCGAAGGCACAGCACGCGGATTTTAATTGACCGATGGGAGTCGATGCTCCGCATCGATCGGCTTTATTCCTGTCTGCTAGGAGTTAAGCTGCCGATCGATCGTTACCAGATTATGACTGGTTCAGATCCGATCCCCCCGCTCCCAATTCCCACCCCAAAGCATCGTCAATTGACGGCAGAGATCGGGTTCTGTTCAATAAGTAGCATCAAAGATGTATATTTAGATAGGATGAAAAGTAGTAAATAGGGCGATAGCTATTAGGGTGGACGCTCGCTCTTTGCAAAAGACGCTAAATCAAATTAGTAATTCGATTTGTGAATATTAATTAAATTCATCTAATCCATCTCCCCCTCCTCTACCCTCTATCCCCTCACTAAAGATATGCAGCTTTTTATCGACACTAATATTCTGCTATCTTTCTACGCACTCAATCAAGAAGATCTCGCCGAACTAAATAAATTAATTGACGCGATCGATCGACAACAAATTACGCTATTATTTACCGATCAGATCTTGGATGAATTCAGTCGCAATCGCGAACAACGAATCGACGGGGCGATCAAATCCTTCCGCAATCAAACTTTCAATCCCCAATTTCCCCAACTCTGTGAAGACTACGCCGAAATCGAAATCTTGAGAGAATCCCTCAAACAATACGAACAAGCTCATGCCGCATTAGTGGCCAGGATCGCCATCGATATTAAAGCCAAAGCCCTCAAAGCCGATGGGATCATTCAATCTTTATTTAGACTCGGTAAACAACTGACACCGAATAGTACCGTACTCGATCGAGCGCGGTACCGCATGGGCATCGGCAATCCACCTGGCAAGAATAACTCTTTGGGCGATGCGATCAATTGGGAATGTCTGCTAGATCAAACGCCAGTCGGTAAAGACCTCTATTTTATTACTGGTGACAAAGACTATTGTTCGGCACTAAGTGACGATGAATTTAGCGATTTCTTGATGACTGAGTGGGATCGCAAAAAACAAACAAAAATTCACTTCTACAAACGATTATCAAGCTTCTGTAAAGAACAATTCCCCGAAATTGCGTTAGCTAGCGTGCGCGATAAAGAATTTTTAATTAGAGATTTAGTCAACAGTCATTCGATCGCGGGTACGCAAGCCGCGATCGCCAAATTAAGTTACTATTCAGAATTTACCGCCGCGCAAGTAAATACGATCGTCGCAGCCGCAATTTCCAATCGGCAAGTAGTTTGGTCGATCGACGACGATCTGGTCAGAAACTTTCTTTCATCTGTCGTTGCAAACAACAAACAATATTTAGATCCCGCTAGTCTCGCCGCGATCGAAGGATTATTAGGCGAGAAAAACTAAGCTTGGGTTTCTGAAGCCGTCAATTGTCAATTAACTAGCAAGCTGCGCTACCATTTCAGTACGCGATGAGACTTCCAGCTTCCGAAACATCCGCTTCAAAGCCTGCTTGACCGAATTTTCGGTAATCCACAATTCCTGCCCGATTTCGGCATTCGTGCGCCCCAACGCCACTAATTTGACAATTTCTAATTCGCGCGGCGTTAATTTCTCTGTCTGGAAAATTGGCGTAGTGGTTCTAACCGTCGTCGCCCAAATCGATAAGTGCAAGCAGATCCCACTCAGATCGGTTAAATTTTGGCTGTCGAAAGCAGGCAGGGATTTTTCGCGCGTGCAACCCACTGCACCTACTAATTTACCCCGACTGACGATCGGCCCGACCATCACATGCCAATGATCCGCACGCGGACAAATCGCGCTCCACACCTTGGGTGATGTCACCAAGCCTTCATGTACTGGCGCGTGATGCTCGACTAAATAACGGGCGAGAGGATTACGATCGATCGATAGGGCAATTTTCAGGATGTTTTGGAGACTGGGATTGAGTGTCGAAAGTTTATCGAAGAAAAAAATACCCGCTTTGGTAGTTACAAAGTGTTCGCGAATCTGCGGCACAATTTGCGATCGCAAATCTGCTTCGGTTTTGACTAGATCGATCTCTTGAAATAAAACTGGTAAGAAACTCGTCATCTGTCGAAAAGAGTACCCGATCGAGGACTATCGGTATAAAATTCCTGAACTTATACTAACATCAGCCGATCGAATCATCGCCATCCCAATGACTCAAACTGCCATTTTTAGCCCCTTCTTTGCCACGATATTTCTGACGCTCATTGTCTGGGTATATATGTATATCCGCCGGATTCGCTTCATCACAGGTCGCAAGATTAGCCCGAAGGATCTAGCTGTACCTGGCGCATTAGCCCAACTATCGCCACCGAGTGTATCCAATCCTGCCGCTAATCTTCAGAACCTGTTCGAGATCCCCATAATTTTCTACGCACTCGTTCTCTATCTATTTGTAACGCAGCAAGTAGATCCCATCTATGTCAATGCGGCTTGGATCTTCGTCGTGTTTCGCGTCTTGCATAGTGCTGTCCATTGCACGTTTAATCTAGTTATCCTACGGTTTTATCTCTACCTATTTTCCACGCTGGCAGTATGGTTCATCGCCATTCGGGCAGCGGTTAGCCACTTTAGTATTTAGACAAAATCTCGAACTATGATTTGTCAGATTAATAGATGGACTGCGATTGCAAGGTCGAGAGAATCGGTGAAAAATCCCCTCCGAGGAGGGGTGCCTATAGGGCTGCTGGTCGGGTGACCCGCCCAGTGGGTTAGGTAGATCTACGCAACCGATCGATCGCATATACACCCATCCCCATGCCAATCGAGTTTTATTTGCGATGATCATCGATCGATCCCAAGACAAGGTGGGAATCAATTTGGGCGGAGGTTTAGCCTTTTCTCGATCGATTAAGATTGAAAAGCAGCTAAATTGAGAGCTTCCTGGGTTTTTAAAAAAGATAGTAGTCGCTGCTCGATCCGATCGACACCCCCCGCTACATTTGATTCGATATTCACGGGAATTACCGGATCGTGGAGGGACAATCGCAATAGGAACCAACCAGATTCATGCTCAGAAGTACAAGCTATGCGTACCCCTTCATAGTTATTAGGAACGATTTTCCAGTCGGATTGACTTGCTGCGAATGCTTGCATTCGATCGATTACTTCATTTCCATAGGCTTGAAAATCATCGGTTGTTATCTTGATGCGTAACTCTTGACTTTCGACTGGTTCTTGGAGATTGGTAATTAGATCGGTTAACGATTTGCCAGCTAATTTAGATTTAGCGAGTTCGATTAAGAGTTTACTGACTAGATAGGCACCATCGTCGAGAAAGTGATTTTCTTTCATCGCCGCATGTCCCGAAGTTTCGATCGCGACCCATGATTCTTTACCCTCTTTATTTAACCGCATCGACTCATTGATGACATTTTTATAACCACGTTTGAACCGATGATGAGTACCGCCCAAATCTCCCTCGATAAATTGCGTCAAACCATCGGAAGTAATCGAATCAGTCACGATTGTAGACTTGGGATGTTCTTGCAAAACGATCGCGCTAATCAAGCCGATTAGGCGATTGCGATTGAGTTCTTTGCCCGTGCTATCTACTGCCGCCGATCGATCGACATCCGTATCAAAAATAATCCCAAAGTCCGCCTGCTGCGCGACGACAGCCTGACAAATGGCGGCCATTGCCGTCGGATCTTCAGGGTTGGGGACATGGTTGGGGAAGGTGCCATCTGGCTCTAGAAACTGGCTGCCTGTCGTATCCGCACCCAAAGGTTCCAACACGCGATCTGCATAAAAACCCCCCGCACCATTACCCGCATCGACGATAATTTTCAACCCCGCTAACGGTCGATCGAAATTATCCGATCGATTGACAGCTTGCCGGATTTGAGTGACAAATTGGTTAGCATATATAGACATAAAATCGCGTTTGGCGATCGACCCTTTTACAGTGGCAAGTTGAAAACTATTACTCGCTGCTAACTGTAAAATATCGCTAATATCTTTCTTTTCCAAACCACCTTGCGCGGTGAAAAATTTCAACCCATTGCGATTGAATGGTAAATGACTGGCAGTGAGCATAATCGCACCATCGTACTCAAATCCAGGGGTAATCGTACTCATAAACATCGCTGGTGTCGAAGCCAGATCGAAGTCATACGCCTGCGTACCGACGGCAGTAATTCCATCCAGCGTAGCTGCCATAATTGCCGGTCCAGATAAGCGACTATCGCGTCCCACTGCTACCATTAATTCAGAGATCGGTTTATTTCGCTTGTTTGCGAGCCATGTGGCAAAAGCTTGTCCGAGAATTTTGGCGACTGCGGGGGTAAGATTGACACGTTCGTCTTGGACTCCTTCGAGGGCAATCCCCCGGATGTCTGAGCCATTTTGGAGCTTGTTCCAGTTGAAATCTTGTACGATCGCCATGTGGTTTAGGGATTAGGGACTAGGTGTTAGGCTATGGATTTTAGCAGAATGGTAACATTAGAACTAAACCCTAAATGTGTGTGCAACCATTTGATTGCCTAATAACTATAGCCAAAATACTCTAAAATGAGTGGCGAGATGCACGTATTTTGTAATATCTTTTAGTGTTAGTACCAACTACTCGGCAGAATATGTGGTTTGAACGATCGATGGCAATGATTGCCGCGATGAGTTTTATCGTATCGATATTCGACCTTACTTATATTCCTGCTCGCGATGTTTACTTTCGCAACTTGCCGCTGGTCGTGCAAACATACGATCAATTTAAAGGGATCGAACCCCATCGCGAAACAATCCGGTATCTCAATGCAGTCGAACAACTCAGAAACACCGTCAACCAAACTGGATTAGCTTCATCGCAGACTCAAAGCTGGCTCCAAGAATTGGATACTTTGAGCACCAGCATGATTCAAAACAATCCTTTTCAAGTAGCTCACAAAACGGGCAACTTGGAAAAAATTAAAAATGATGTCCGAGATCGCGTCCAGAATCAATCAGCCAAAGGTGCCTTTAATACCTTCTGGAGTCAAGATTATCTCACTAAAGCTGGCTGGGATAAAGAGCTTCAATTTTTCGATCGCACAATCAAGCCGTTAATTGTCACCAACTATTATCGACGATTGAATGATTCTGGTAACTATGTCGATGATTTTTGGCAGATCGACATGGTTTTTATCGGTATTTTTGCCAGCGAACTACTGGGGAGAATTTTCTTTTTTCGCCGCCGTGATCGGCAACTGAGATGGCAACAAGTAACGATCCGCCGCTGGTACGATCTGATTTTATTGTTACCATTCGCCCAATTTTTGCGGATAATTCCAGTTGTCGTGCGGTTGAAACAAGTCAAATTAATCAATACTGAGCTAATTGAATCAGAACTCAATCGCTTATTCGTCGGTCAGATTGTCATCGAATTAACTGAGGCCGTAATCCTCCAGACATTACAACAAACTCAAGATGCGCTTAGAGATGGCCAAATCGCTCTTGTCCTCCGCAGCTATCTCAACACACCACATGTAGACTTAAATAATATCAATGAAATCGAAGGTTTAATCGAAATAATTTTAGAAATAGTTGTCTATCGGGTTATTCCCAAGGTTCAACCGGATTTAGAAGCAATTTTGCGCTTCTTATTTCAAAAAGCTTTATCAGAATCTCCCGCCTATCGCAATCTCCAACTACTCCCAGGGATCGGTGAATTGCCAGCCCAAGCGATCGATCGAGTTGTCACAGAAGTCTCCACTTCCATCTATACAGCCCTCACCAAGTTACTAGAAGATCCCGATAGCGCGAAACTCAGCCGTCGTCTGGCCGAAAATTTCACTCAATCGATCGGTACTGAAATGCAACGCGGACAAACAACTACCAAAATTGAATCTTTGGTCTATGATCTAATTGAAGAAATTAAGGTCACTTATCGCAATCGAGAAATAGAATAATTGCCGGTATGAATATTACAGTCATCAACGATCGTCAGGCTCAACTTGAATTAATCGATCGAGAAATAGCATAGACACAGCTTACTATCTGAACTCAATTTAATTTAGAATATAAGTAATATCTTGGCAATAATTAAGATTGGAGCAACATGACTAATCTACAAATTAAAACAGCACCGATGTCGATGACAGTAGATATCTCCGCTCTAATGACATTGCCACAGATGAGTGAGGCGCAATTTTATGAATTTTGTCATCGCAATCCCAATCTCCGCATCGAACGTAATCCCAATGGCGAAGTCATCGTTATGCCCCCAGCTTTTTCAGATACCGGAAATCGTAACAACAAAATCGGTTATCAACTGACTCGCTGGACAGAAGAGCGTGAGAATGGCGAAGCATTTGATTCTAGTGCGGGATTCACACTACCAAATGGAGCCGTGAGATCGCCTGATGCTTCGTGGATTAGGCTCGATCGCTGGAATGCTCTCACCGAAGCGCAAAAAGCCTCCTTCGCGCCGATTTGTCCTGATTTTGTCGTGGAGCTAAGATCCGCTAGCGATACCCTTAAAAGTTTGCAAACCAAAATGCAGGAATATATTGAGAACGGCGCGAGATTGGGATTATTAATCGACAGACAAACTCGCACGGTTTATTGCTATCGCGCAGATGGTTCGGTGGCCGTCTTAAACCAACCAGAACGGGTGAGCTGCGATCCAGAATTACCAGGCTTGACACTGCAAATGGCCAAAATTTGGTAGCGTTAATCGATCGATGATCCCATTCCTCAGTTTGATGTATTAAAAACGTTCTCGATCGCCACCTCCAAACCTTGCAAATCCCCAATCCCCAGCATCTATAATAGTTAGCAAGGTAACATCGAGCGTAGAGTAGTGATTCAGGCAGAGACTTTAGAGTTATTGGAATGGTCGCGATTGTGCCAGCAGGTAGCGACATTTGCGGCGACAAAATTGGGTACGATTGCCGCACGAAATTTAGTCATTCCCCACAGTCCGAGGATCAGTCTGAATCTCCTCGCTCAAACCAAAGAGGTGTATGACTTAGAAACCCGCTTGACAGGTGGATTGTCTCTCGATGGGATCGAAGATTTTGGGGATGCTCTCGAACGCGCCGCTGTCCAGGGAATGCTTTCGGGTAGAGAGTTGCACGAGATCGCTACTACCCTAGCGGGAATGCGCAAGCTGCGCCGGACGATTGATAGTGAAGAACAGATCCCCGTTTTACAGGGCTTAGTCGCCGATGTGCGGACGTATCCAGAATTAGAACAAGATATCTATCACTGTATCGACGATCGCGGCGATGTCACCGATCGATCGAGTGAGAAATTAGCCCAGGTGCGCATCCAGCTCAAAGGCTTACGCGATCAGATTTACAAGTTTCTCAATAGTCTCATGCAGCGGCAAGCCAATGCCATTCAACAGCCATTAATCACCCAACGGGGCGATCGGTTCGTGATTCCAGTTAAAGCCTCCCATAAAGATGCGATTCCTGGTGTCGTTCATGATACCTCTGGCAGCGGCTCGACTTTATATGTCGAACCCCAGCAAATCATCAATCTCGGCAACCAACTCCGCCAACTCTTACGCCAAGAACAGCGGGAAATCGAAGCAGTATTAACCGCGCTCACCGCCAAAGTAACTGAAGTAGTAGCCGATCTCGAACATCTGCTGGTAGTCGCCACCACGATCGATCTGGCTACAGCTAGAGCGCGCTACAGCCTGTGGTTAGAAGCCAATCCGCCTAAATTTATCGATCGCGAAGCAAACGAATATATTACCCTGCGCCAACTCCGCCATCCCTTACTGATCTGGAAACACCGCCATGAATCAGGTGTTCCCGTCGTGCCGATCGATCTATCGATCCGCCCAGATATCCGCGTCGTCACGATTACTGGCCCCAACACCGGCGGTAAAACTGTTACCCTCAAAACCCTGGCGATCGTCGCTTTGATGGCCAAGGTGGGGCTATTTATCCCCGCTCGCGAGCCAGTTGAGATCCCCTGGTTCGACCTGATTCTTGCCGACATCGGCGACGAACAATCCCTTCAGCAAAGTCTCTCCACTTTTTCGGGACATATTCGCCGGATTAGTCGAATTTTGGATGCAATTGGGGAGTCGGGAGTTGCGGATGAAATCGCGCTGAGGTCTCCTCAGCGTGCGTTTCACCAAGCAGGGAGTGAGGAGTTGGGAGAAGAAGAGAAAAAAGAACCGTCGGAAACACTATCCACTATCCACTATCCACTATCCACTGTCTCCCAACTCCCAACGCCCGACTCCCAACTCACATCCCTCATCCTCCTCGATGAAGTCGGCGCCGGCACCGATCCCGCCGAAGGTAGTGCCCTAGCGATCGCGCTATTGCAATATTTAGCCGATCGGGCGATGCTGACGATCGCGTCTACTCACTATGGCGAGTTAAAAACCCTCAAATATCAAGACAGTCGCTTTGAAAATGCTTCGGTCGAATTTGATGACGTCAATCTCGCGCCGACTTATCGCTTATTATGGGGCATCCCCGGTCGATCGAATGCCCTATCGATCGCCCAAAGATTGGGGTTGAATCCAGCCGTAATTGAGAATGCCAAAGCTCAGGTAATATTAGGCGCGACGCAAGAAGTCAACGCAGTCATCGCTGGACTCGAAGCCCAACGCCGCAACCAGGAAGCCAAAGCCAATGAAGCGGCGACTATTTTAAAACAAGCCGAAGCCTTTTATCTCGAAGTTTCCCAAAAAGCTGCCCAGTTGCAAGCCCGCGAACAGGAACTCAAAGTCAACCAAGAACGCGCCGTCCAAGCCGCCATCATCGAAGCCAAAAGCGAAATCGCCCAAGTCATCCGCCAACTCCAACAAGGCCCCCAAACCGCCCAGGCCGCCCAGCAAGCCACCGCCGAACTCGATGGCGTCTCTACTCGCCGCCTGCCAGCTAAAACCACTCCTAAGCCGCCTCCAGGCTTCAATCCCAAAGTGGGCGATCGCATCCGCATCCCCAAGATCGGCCAAAAAGCCGAAGTCTTGAGTGAAGTAGATGACAATGGCAATCTCAATGTCAAATTCGGCATCATGAAAATGAATGTCGCCCTAGCTGACATCGAATCACTCACCGGCGAAAAAGCTACTCCGCTACCGAAAAAATCTGGGGCTAAAGTGCCAGGGAAAACCACGACTACCACGCCAGTTGTCGCAATTCGGACATCAACAAATACTGTCGATATTCGCGGGCAAAGAGTGGCAAATGCCGAGAGCGAAATCGAACGTGGGATCGGGCAAGCTTATCAATCCGGTATCATGTGGGTGATTCATGGCAAAGGTACCGGCAAACTCCGTGAAGGCGTCCATGAATTCCTCACCCATCATCCCCAAGTCGATCGATTTGAATTAGCCGGTGAAAAAGACGGCGGCGGCGGTGTGACGATCGCCTATCTCAAGTAATAGAAACAGGGATAATATCTGTTGGATTAGCCTAATGTATTAGTTGAAGAACGTTGTAAATTCCGAGGATCGAGGGCATCGCGCAAACCATCGCCGAGCAGATTGAAGGATAAGACAGTCAGAATAATTAATACTGCTGGCGGCCAAATCAACCACGGTTGAAAGATCAGAATCGAAGTATTGGTGGCGATCGAGAGGAGATTTCCCCACGAAGGATCGGGTGGTTGAATTCCCAATCCGATCAGGCTCAATACCGATTCCGAAACAATAAAACTCGGAATCGCTAGCGTCGCGGAAATAATCAAATAAGTAGCCGTCTGCGGCAATACATGGCGGACGATAATATACAACGGTTTCGCCCCCATCGCCCGTGCTGCCTGGACAAATTCTCGTTCCTTAATCGATAAGACTTGACCGCGAATTACTCGCGCCAATCCTGCCCAACTGATAAACGAGGTAATGATAATAATCAGTAAAAAGCGTTGGGAGCTACTGACTCTATCGGGTAAAACCGAAGCTAAAGCAACTAATAAATACAGACTCGGTAACGTCATCAACACCTCCGCCACCCGCATGATCGCCGCATCGATCCAGCCCCCAAAATAGCCCGCAATCCCACCCAAAATCATCCCAATCGGGAAAGAGATTAACACGCCAATTAACCCGATAAATAGACTGATTCTACCCCCATAGACGAGCCGAGTGAATTGATCTCGACCCTGTTCGTCGGTACCAAATAGATTGATTTTGCCCGCACCTGTCGTCCCAAATAAATGCCAATCGCTGGTAATTCCGGGGAAAAGAGTAATTTCTTGAGCGTCAGCTTTTGGCTTCACAATTGGGGCTTTACCTTTCTTGGTTTTCTTACTCATTGCCGGATCGAATTTCGGCAGCAAGGGGATACTGAGTTGAAATAATTGGTAGCTAGAACCGCGCACAAAGAAGCTAATTGGCGATGCTTGGGTAGTATCGATTTTCAACGGTCGATCACCTGTCTTGATATCTGTCTGAGCCTGAGTCGTCGGGTAGACATACGGCCAACTCAATCCCCCCTGTGGATCTGTCCAATGGATAGCAGTTGGTGGCAGCAGCGAGCCATCATCCTGTGGGGCAAGGGGATTATATGGCGAAACAAACTCTGCGGCGATGACTGCCAGGTACATGACGATTAAGGCGATCGCACCCAATCTAGCCAATCCATTTTGTTTTAATTGTTGCCACCACATTGGAGGTTCGGGGGTAGAGAATAGGTAGGCGGCGACTGTGCTCAGTCCCAGACCCTAACATTAGATTAATATAGATTTCACTCGGCGATCGCGCGATCGTCTTTTAAAACCAGCCAAATCTGATGCTCAAACTCTATCAATACGCACTGTCCGGCAATTGTTACAAGATCCGCTTACTGCTCAATCAACTCGGGATCGCTTATGAATGTATTCCCGTCGATATCCATCAGGGTGAGAGCCGGACGCCGGAATTTCTGACGATGAATCCAGTGGGGAAAATACCAGTTTTGGAAGTTAGTCCCGGACAGTATTTGCCAGAATCCAATGCCATTATCTATTATTTAGCTGACGGTACGGACTTTTTACCCCAAGATCGCTGGGAACGCGCGAAGGTAATGCAGTGGTTATTTTTCGAGCAATTCAGTCACGAGCCAAATATTGCCACGGTGAGATATTGGATTGCGATCGCCAAAATCGCCGATCAACACCAAGAAGCGATCGCTCACAAACAAGCCTTGGGCTATGCCGCACTCCAAGTGATGGAACAGCATTTAACCAAATTCGATTATTTCGTCGGCAATCGCTATTCGATCGCGGATATTTCACTTTATGCTTATACTCATGTGGCAGAAGACGGCGACTTCGATCTCAGTAGATTTCCGGCTATTTTAGCTTGGCTCGATCGGATCGTCAGTCAGCCCAATTACCTCAGGATCTCCGCCAAGTAATCAGAGCTTGAGAAAATCTCATCTACAATTAAAATAGCCCTGCTAGTTGGAAACTAGTAAGGCTATCGAGCCGCAGAGAATCGATCGCCAGATATGACTCAAGCAACCGACACGGATATTAAAGAACTCAAAGATCTCATCACTGGACTAAGAGAAGAAACCAGACTAGGATTTGCCAATATCGATACAAAATTTGCCAATATTGACACCAAGTTGAGTGACATCAAGGGAGATCTCAAGGTGATAGATTCAAGATTAACGATCGTCGAAGCCACCTTGACGAAACTAGATAATCGGCTCTGGACATTTATCGGGCTAGTGCTCACATCTACGCTTGGCACATTATTAGCGGTGTTTGTGAGATACATGTTTTGGGATTCACCCAAACCATAAACAAAATCAGGTAGGGGTAATGTCTTGTCTCGCTAAACCCTCGGCAAAGCCGAGGAGCGCGAGCCGCTTCATGAATTACCCCTACTGATTTTGTGGATTGTCAATCGTCGATCGATTCAGAACTGCTGCTAGAGGGTTAAAGATTGAGTATTAGTTTCAAGTAATAACGCCAAATCCTTGAGGAAATTAGCCGCATCCGCACCATAGATAATCCGGTGATCGGCGGTCATATTTACCTGCATTTGGCGACGAATGGCAAACGTACCTTCTTCACTGGCAACTACAGTCGGCTGGGAGGCACCGACCGCGAGAATTGCGCCCGTACCAGGGGGCAGGATGGCATCAAACCGATCGACACCGAGCATTCCGAGGTTGGAGATGGTAAAGGTACCAGAGCTGTATTCCTGGGGCTGTAACTGCTTGATCCGCGCCCGATCGACTAGATCTTTCCACATCCGCGACAGGGAGTAAAGATCGAGTTGGTCGGCATGTTGCAAGACGGGGGTAATCAAACCACCATCGGGCATCGCAACGGCGACAGCGATATTAATCGCACCAGGGTGATTGACCCCAGCATCGCTATAACTAGCATTCACCTTTGGATGTTGGGCGAGGGTGATGGCGACGGCTTTGGCTAGCAGTGCCGTCATGGTGACCCCTTTGGCTTTGACTTGCTTGTACAACTTGTCGAGATGATTGGTTTCGATCGTGTAGCCGACGCGGAATGTCGGTACCGCAAGGCTCGCCATCATGTTGCGATTGACAGCGGATTGGAGCGTGTTGAAGGGTACGACCCGTGGCGTACCAGTAGCCATCGGCGGTGCGACTGGTGGTGTGACGGCCGGAACGGCGATCGCCGTTGCGGGCGTGCTTGGAGTGGCAGCTACAACTGGTTTTCCGGCAGCAGTACTGACATCTTCAGCCGTAATCCGACCGTTGGGACCCGTGCCATGGATCGATTCGACGGCGACGCCATATTCTTTGGCGAGCTTCCTCGCCCGGGGCGAAACAACGGGTCGATCGCTTCTGAGAGTAGTTGCTGCTTGGGCGACAGGTGTCGCCATAGTTGCGGCGACTGGGGTTGCTGGTGCTGCGGCGGCGACTGTCGCAGCTTGAGGCTGGCCTTGTGCTTGCTGTTTGGCAGTTTCAATCTCGGCTTCGGTTTCAGCTACTAGGGCGATCGCCGAGCCGACTGGCGCGGATTCACCCGCCTGGACGATAATCGTCGCAATAAAGCCTTCATAAAATGTCTCGACATCCATATCTGCCTTGTCGGATTCGACCACGACAACGATTTCGCCTTTTTTGACTTTATCCCCTGGCGATTTTTGCCAGGAGACGATCTTACCTTCAGTCATGGTGGAACTTAGAGCAGGCATGAAAACTTCGCGGATTGCCATGGGAATCTTCTCGATCGAACAGATAGGTTTAGCTTGCGACTTTCACTTTAAACGTTTTTGGGGTTAGGGTAAAGGGGGAAAGGTTCAATATCGACCCTTTGTTGGTTTGAGCGACCGACTTTAGATTCCCGTTCATGCCTCAATCTCTAGCTCGGTATTGTGAGATGATTCCTTGATGTTACAAGATCGATCGAATCCTTTCACAGCAGGTCTATTTAAGAGTAAGATGCATTCACAAGCGTTATTATTCCATCGACTCGGGGGATAGACATGACGAAGACTGCCAAGGCAAAAGCCGACAACTTTAAGGGAAGGGTGATTCCATCCAACT
>NZ_JANNDR010000052.1:0-6770 GCF_031378165.1 Chamaesiphon sp. OTE_75_metabat_556 | reverse complement strand
GTACCCGTACTGGGTGTCGTTACCTGTGCGCCAGCAGGCGAACTCATCAGTATGGCTGAAATAGTAGTAGCAATGATGCTGGCACTGAGTAATCCGATCGAAGATGATTTTTGCATTGAGTTAAGAACTCCTGTAGGCTCTGAGTGGTAATTTTTGTGGTTGTCTACCAAACGTCGATCGCGATCGCAATCGTTTGCATGACTGTTTATTAATCTAACTGCGGTAGTTATTAAAAAACTCTGTCTTAAGTACCATGTAAAAAAAAGCTAGGTAGTCCTAAAGGTGTAGGGATAGAATGTGAATTCAAATCTATCCCAACTTCTTGGGTAAATGATATGGTACTAACAACGAGCAAATCGACTAGTGTATAGCGAAGCGATCGCACCAATCTAATTTAGATCTGGATGTTAGATTTACCCATTCAATTGCTAACCGAATTACCGCTGATTTTAGCTGGGCCGATCCTGCGTCGCACGACATCGGATGCAGTCACAGTTTGGGTTGCTTTGAAGGCAGCTTGTCAAGTCACACTGGAAGTTTTCGCCACGGTGGATAATGGCAACCAAATCGGTGGTCTGGTGCGATCGGGCAGTCGAGATACGATCTCTATCGGCGCACATCTGCATATCGTTGCGGTTACGGCAGATCTGGGTGATGAAATATTAACAGCCGATCGAGTCTATGCCTACGATCTGACATTTCGCGCGCGGGAGTCGCCGATTGCCAATGCTCCGGCGGAGATCTCGCTCCAACAGGCACTGGCGGCTCCGAATACTCCGAATGCAAATATTAGCTATTTTGCACATCAGTATCCGACTTTTGTCCTGCCAGCCGATCGGCTAGCAGATCTGCGGATCGTGCATGGTTCCTGTCGCAAACCGCACGGGGATGGTTTTGATGCCTTGCCAATGCTCGATCAGCTCCTGGCCGCATCGGCACAAATTCCCTCACAACGTCCCCAGCAACTCTTATTTACTGGCGACCAAATTTATGGAGATGACGTTGCCGAGCCACTGTTTTGCCTGGCTAGTCATCTCAGTGAGCTGCTGCTAGGGTGGACGGAACGATTGCCGATATCCGAGAATTGCGTGCCCGATCGAATCGAGGATCTGCCGATAACTGAATTCTATCGTGGCGATCGATCCGAAGTCGCCACCGATGTCGCTGGCTTTACGGCTGGATTAAACGGTCGTCACCATAAGGTTGTCAATCATTTATTTAGTTTAGGTGAATATTGTGCTGTCTATTTGCTGGCATGGTCGCCCACGTGTTGGCCGCAAACTTGGCCGGCTGGTGCTGCGCTAACTACCGATCGACAGGCTGCAAAGCGGTGGGATCGGCAAGTGCAGCAGTTAGCGCAGTTTCGCGATGGATTGGCGAGCGTGCGTCGTGCCCTAGCCAATATCCCGCTCTATACGATCTTTGACGACCATGAAGTCAGCGACGATTGGAATCTCAATCAGGCTTGGTGTCTACGGGTATTGGGTCAATCTTTGGGCAGGCATGTCGTCCAAAACGCGCTGCTAGCTTATGCAGTATTTCAAGGTTGGGGGAACACACCCGATCGATTTGCAGTAGGTACAGCGGGTGGCAAACTTCTAGCTGCGGCGCAAATCTGGTCGATGAGTGGGGGCACGGATGCAGCGGCACATGCCGAGATTGCCCGACTGGTGGGTATGCCCCAACTCGACTCAACGGGATCACCCAAATTTGTCCGGAATGGGGCAGTATCGAGCCTCGATCGCGATCCTGAGGCGATCGCGTGGCATTATACGATCGAGAGTAATTGTCACGAAATCTTAGTTTTGGATACCCGCACCTGGCGGGGGTACGATCTCACTCGATCGCCGATCGATCCGCCGATGTTATTATCTCCCACAGCCTTCGATCGCCAATTAACCCAGCCGCTCCAAGCCAGTGCGGCCACCGCCGCATCCAGACAAACATTTATCGTCGCACCGACCAATCTATTTAGTTTAGAGATTATCGATTGCATCCAGCACTACGCACGCGATCGCTATGCGGCAGATCCACCACCCCACGCCCGGATCTTTGCTAATGATGTCGGGGATAGCTGGAATATCCATACCCTCGCCCTGGCAAGACTTTTAACCACCCTCTTTGCCGATCGCGATCGCGTTGTGGTGTTATCTGGAGATATTCATGCTGGTACAGTGGCACGCTTATCCCACCATCAGCTTGCAACCAATTCCACATCCATCCTCGTGCAACTAACTGCCAGTGCTTTCAAAAATGAGGAAATCAAGACCAAACTAGCGCACACGCGGTTAAAGGATTTGTTCTTAACCGAACCAGTTCGCCACTCGATCGGCTGGAACCATCCCCCTCAAATGTTGACGTTCCGACGATTTTTGACACCTCGCTCCGATCTGCCACAATCTCACGACTGGAAATGTACCCTCGAATGGATGCCTCGCAATCGGGCAACCCTCCCAGCGATTCTCCAAAGGAGAGGCTACGCCAACGAGAACGCGCCACAATTTAGCGATCGACTCGTTTCTTCGCCTGGAACTTCTACAAATTTCCAACTCCACCAATGGCTAGATCGATTGCCGTGGTGGAACTCTCGCCGGTTTCAAGATGGTCGAGAAGTCGTGGGTGTCAATAATTTGGCGGTGGTACAGTTACAAGACTCGTCGATCATTCAAGATCTCTATTGGCGATCTCCCTGGCTACCAAATCAAATCGTCTTCAGTCGCTTTGTTGCCCAGTTGATAGTGAATAGTGAATAGTGAATAGTGAATAGTGAATAGCGTTGAGATCGACACAGCGATCTAGAACCCGTCCCAATCCAGTGCAGATAAGAACGCTCCTCTCCCTTTGCGTCCTTTGCGGTACCCACTAACAACCTCACCCCAACACCAAAAACCTTCGCGTCCTTTGTCTTGATGCGCTAAACCGTCGGGGAACCCGACGAGCGCGCATCGCTGCGTTAAAAAATCTTCTCCTTAGTAACTAGAGATCGACCATTTGCATCATCGCCGCCGGATATCGATCGCCAGCAGCCGCACCTTTAGGTAGAATCGCATCAATAAGATCGAGTTCAGCACTAGTTAATTTCACGTCCAACGCACCCAGATTTTCCAGCAAATAGGAAACCCGCTTAGTACCAGGAATCGGTACAAGATCTTCACCTTGCTGGAGCAACCAGGCGATCGCCAATTGAGCGGGCGTACAACTTTTCGCTTCCGCCATCTGCTGCACCTGTGCCACCAAATCCAAATTGCGCCCAAAATTCTCCCCCTGAAATCGCGGTGAGACGCGTCGCCAGTCGTTTGGTTCTAAATCATCAAAAGTTTTAATTTGCCCAGTTAGAAAGCCTCGTCCAAGCGGACTCCATGGCACAAACCCGATCTGAAGTTCCCGACAAGTCGGTAATATTTCCGCCTCGACATCCCGACTCCAGAGTGAATATTCGCTTTGCAAAGCGGCGATTGGATGTACCGCATGAGCGCGGCGGATTGTCCGGGCGGATGCCTCTGATAAGCCCAGGAACCGGACTTTACCCTCTCGAACTAACTCCGCCATCGCCCCAATTGTCTCTTCAATTGGCGTCTGCGGATCGACCCGATGTTGATAATATAAATCGATCGTCTCTACGCCCAACCTTTTGAGGCTGTCTTCGCAAGCCGATCGCACATATTCGGGACGACCATTGACGGGGATGGTATAGCCACCTTGACTGACATCGCTCAACCCAAATTTGGTGGCAATAACGACGCGATCGCGTCGATCGCCAATTGCCTTACCGATCAGCGTTTCATTGTGTCCCTTACCATAAGCATCAGCCGTATCGAGGAACGTGCAACCCAGATCGATCGATTGGTGAATGGTGTTGATCGATTCAGCCTCGTCCGCAGCCCCATATACTCCCGACATCCCCATACAGCCCAAACCTAGAGCCGAAACTACCAGTCCGCGATCGCCCAGTTTGCGAGTTTGCATATTTTGGCTCTCCTGTAAGTCCTTTCAGTTAAGGTAACTGTTTGGCAGGACAGAAATCAACATAGTCGATCCTCAGCCCAATCCCAATCGCTTAGTTAATTGATAGCCTAATAAGATCCCGACGATCGCCCCGATAATGCTAAAGATAATCCCCATTAAAGATAGCGAATCTTCACCCCAAATACTCGGAATATAACTTCCTAACACAGTGCCAGAAAAAGATCCTACACCCATTGCCAATCCCATAAATTTAGTCATTTTCCTACACCCTGTGAGAAGATCGCTCAGATCTCTAGAGTGCCCCGATCGAGGGGAAAAGCTTGCCACCGCTAAGATTTACCAAAAAACAACAAATGTTGCTGGGGTAAAACGCTGTCATTTTTGAGCAACTTTAGTCCCACGGCATTCAATTCGCGCTGGATCTGTTTTTGAGTAGTTTTATGATGCGGCTTGATAAAAACCTTGGGATCTTCACCCCGACATTCTGTCAAAACCACCCGTCCGCCTGGTTTGAGTGCCGATACAATTCCGGTCATCATTTCCTGGGGATAACTAAATTCATGATAAGCATCGACCATAATTGCCAGATCGATACTGCCTGGAGATAATTCGGGGCTTTGTTCGGTACCCAATCGCGGTTGAATATTGGCGATCTTGCTGGTTTGAATCCGCCGCTTCAATAACGCCACCATTTCCGGTTGCACATCGACTGCCAGTACGTTGCCATCTGGCACCTGTCGCGCTAGCAACTGTGAAATATAGCCAGTACCCGCACCAATATCGGCAACAATATCTGTCGCTTTTAGCCCGAGCGCAGTAACCATTTTTTGAGGCTGCTCCTCCGTCGCGCGATCGCTACGTTCTAGCCAGCCAGCTCCTTGGTGCCCCATCACCTGGGCAATTTCACGACTCATGTAGACTTTACCAGTCCCGTCAAAGCTGGGCTGGCGATAACTGTAATATTTAGATTGAAGCAGTGCCATGCTGGACGGCACGGCAATTTGCCAACAAATTAGGCCAGTAATTAGCACTTTGAAGAGGTTTTTGATACGCATCGATATTATTAAAATTTGGCAACCACTAGAACAGATCGAGCTTCATTATAAAAGCGATCGATTGGTAAGTGTGCTCGAACAGCCGATCGACAGCTCATTTACCAAACTTCTATAGATATACAGCACTTGCCAAACTTACAAAGTCCGATCTCTCCCCGCTGCTCAACTAGTAACGTACTTCATAGTAAAGGAAAGTGTTATATTTCGATTAAATCGATCGAATCGATCGTGCATAATGTCTCCCGCTCCGCCCAATTAAAGTAAATGCGAAGTCAAAACCCGAACTCAGCTTAGTTCAGTTACCTCACAGCCAACTACACACCAAAATCGCAACCATCGCGGAGGTTTTATGTCATTCAAGTCTTATCTGTTTGGTTCTTTATCGATCGCTACTGCTGTTTTGGGACTTCCCAACATTGCCGCCGCCGAAAATATTTACGCCGTTCGTGCTGACAATGGGATTGTTTATCAAGTCGATTTAGACGATCGCCTGGAATCTACGACTGACTCCGGCTGGAGACATGTATCATTCTGGCTGAGCACGACAGCAGATGCCAAAAAATATCGCGCGATCGCCTCCTGCAATCCCTACCAAGTCAAGTCAGATGCCTACGATATGGACTGGTTGCCGAATGGCGGTGGTTATCCCGCCGGCACTGTGGCTGGCGAAATTGCTAGACTCGCCTGTGACAGTTAACCTCAGTTTTCCCAGTCACAGATCTCAAGATTGCGCTCCACTTGGCGATCGGCTGGCATCAGCTAGCATCAAAATCTTACATCTTCTGACGATCCCAAACCTTGCATCTCCAGGATCGCACTATCCTTCCAGATTGATCGCCAGTCTATAAATTAGCCATGATTGCTAAGATAACAATATAGTCAGCATAGGTTTAGAAGTTCATGCAAGCAGAATACCGCCAGCGTCGGGAACAGTTAATGGCAAAAATTGGCAATGGCACCGCGATATTTGGCAGCGCGCCCATGGCTACCATGCACAACGATGTCGAATACGTCTATCGCCAAGAGAGTGACTTCTACTACCTGACTGGCTTCAACGAACCCCACGCCGTCGCCGTCATCGCCCCCCACCACGACGAACACAAATTTATCCTCTTCGTTCAACCCAAAGAACGCGACAAAGAAATCTGGACAGGATACCGCGTCGGTGTCGATGCTGCCAAAGAGAAATACGGTGCAGACGAAGCCTATTTAATTAGCGAACTCGACGAAAAACTCCCCCAATATCTCGAAAAAGGGGACAAAATCTATTACCACATGGGGCGCGACGAGCAGCTCAATCATAAAGTCATCACCCACTGGCAAAGACTCCTCCGTTCCTATGGTAAACGCGGCACGGGGCCAGTCGCGATCGAAGATCCATTCCTCACCCTTCACCCCCTGCGGCAGGTTAAAAGTCCCGCCGAGCTAGATTTAATGCGCGAAGCCGCTCGGATTGCCGCCCTCGCCCACGCACGCGCCCGCGACATCGCCAAACCAGGCGTCAAAGAATCGGAAATCGAAGCCGAAATCGAATACATCTTCCGCAAAAACGGTGCCATGGGCGTAGCCTATCCCTCAATTGTCGCCTCCGGCTCTAATGCCTGCATTCTCCACTATATCGACAACAACAGCACCCTCCAAGACGGCGACTTACTACTCATCGACGCTGGTTGCTCCGTTGGCTATTACAACTCCGATGTCACCCGTACCTTCCCCGTCAACGGCAAATTTACCACCGAACAAAAAATC
>NZ_JANNDR010000042.1:0-8044 GCF_031378165.1 Chamaesiphon sp. OTE_75_metabat_556 | reverse complement strand
CTTCGGCGATCGCAATTCGTTTTTCAGCAGGAACGCGTAACTCGATCAGTCGATTGGAATAAGTATCAAACGCGGGCGGATAGTACAACAGATAGCCATCAGTCAGCGGACAAAAACAGGTGTCCAGATGATAAAACCGCCGATCGACTAACCGCAGCGATAGCACCTCGACATCCAACCACTGCGCCAAATAAGCATGGGAATCGAGTTCCGATCTAAAGCCATAACCCGCCCACAACCACTGTCCGCCGCGATCGAGTAGCGCATCTCCCGCCCCTTCAAACGGCAAACTTTCAGGTAATAGATGAACCTTATAACCCCGGCTTTCAAACCACTGTTGAAAATGAGGCTCCTCACCCTGACGTTCGGGATGGAAAAAGCGACTGAGGACGACGGTATTGCCCAAGATCAGCCCAGCATTGGCGGTAAATACCATATCCGGCCAGCCTGGTTGTGGCTCCACCAGATCGATCGTCGCATAGTTTTTCAAGACTTGGTAGAGCTGCTCCCACTGAGCCTCGGCTTGTTCCCGCGACGAGCGATGAATATTGCCTTCCATCCAGGGATTAATCACATAATCGACTTCGTAATGATGGGGCGCGCACATCAAAATTCGTACAGCATTATTCATATTTAATTCAATATCGAACGGGACTTAACTTACTTAAGGGATTGTATCTTTTTGATACATTTATGTATTAGCTGAATCGCTAATAGCTGGAATAATATGGAACTTAACTGAGGCGAACGATGGTATCCCTATCATACATTTGCCTGTTAGCTGCATCAAAAATAGCACAAATAGTCTAGATCTATTTGTGCTCGTCAATTGTAGCAATTGTCTGTCCAGCATCTCAAAATATAGTTTAAAATAAGTATGTATCCAAGGATATATCTTTAAATTCGATTTTTTAATCAGAGTAAGCCGATCGACCGACATCACTAGATAGTAATGTAGCTAATCATACCAAGCTATCTGCATTAATTATCTGTGTTTCATATCCCACTAAATCTTCAGCGGAGGAACGAATCATGTTGACATTAGCACGATATTGCATCAGTGACTTTCAAGATGAGGTGCGCGCCCTAGTCGAGCGTGGGTCTGTAGATCGTCAGCAACGGATCTATGAACTCAAGCGGTTTTTTAGCGATCGTCAATGGCGAGAAATCGAACACATTGTCAATGAGTACGACTATCTATTGCGCGGTCGGATTATCGACCTGATTGGGGAAGAATCCTGGACGAATGATTGATTTTCGATCGCCTCGTCCTATTCTTTCGGTCTGGGTTTATCGATATTGGCTGCACCAACGAGGTAGCACATCGCATAAGGATTATCGACCTTCGTAGATGCCTTGGCGATTTCCAAGCCGATTGTATTGCCGTCAATATCATAATCGATGACTAAACCAGGTGCGATTTCTGCTGTTTCCTCAACGGTAATTTCCAAAAAAGTAATTTGTAAAATATCCTTATCTGGGTCATAAATAACCTTCATTAGTTGCTGTATCCTTAGCGATAATAAAGCTCGATCTGGTGTTTTAGACTGTAATTGAGACAAACGTTCCGAACGTCTGCCTCCGTAATATGAAGATTGGGAGCAAAATCTAGTACCATCATCCTACTCATAGGCAAGACAGCCCTAATGTATCAGGGGTAACAAATGGCGATCTGCTTCATCAGTAAGCAGATCGATACCAATCTGAGACTAGCTAGAGAGATATACTTAAATATAAATATTTTGAGCTATCGATCTATGCCTAAACCTGAAGGCGTGTCTTCTCCTCGTCCATCATCGCATTCTACCATTCGACCGATCGGTGTTTATGCCCTCTCAGGACTGGCGGTAGCGAGCGAGCGGCTCCTGTCGGTGGATACGATTCGCGGTTATTTGGTAAGTATCGATCCGCAGACCAATAATACGACTATTCTCAATCCGCATCATGTTGCCGATTGGATTGGGGTAAGTGGATTGACTGTCTGGCAGGAGACATTTTGGTTTGCTAAAGACCAATCAGTAATGTGGTGCGTTGGTGGAGCCACGCCGCATGAGCATCATCAAGCACTGGTGCCGACAACCTTTGCGCGATTACCTTATCCAGTCAATGGCGTCGCTGTTGATGGTGCGTTTGTCTACGTCAGTTGTCAGAAGTCTGGTTATATTCATATTTTCGATCGCGCCACTGGCGCAGCCACTGGACGCATTCCCCAACCGGGCATCGGTTGTGAAACCTTGACCATCCATGATGATGCCCTCTGGGTATGCGATCGAGACGAGCAAACCGTCTATTGTCTTGATCGCACCACTGGCAAAATTCAACTCAGCGCACTCACCCCCTTTAGCTCGCCAACTGGAATCGCTTTTTACCGATCGGCTGAAGGTTCTGAGCCAGTTTGTTATGTCGCGTATGCTGATGAAGAAGCATACATTCGGGATGACCCCAATGCCAAATCCCCCTACCAATTGACATTCCGCGATCGCACATTCATCCATCCGTTATATATCCACCACGATCCGATCGCTCATTACACCCTGTCTAATGGCTTTCTAATCGAACTTTCCTACGTCGAAGAACTCCTCTCCCTCGAAGATGTCATCCTCAACCAAGTTGAGTGGCGAATTGCCCTGCCTTCCGATACCCTCCGCCAACGGGTGCGCCATGTCGAACCGATCGGCCGTGAATACACGATCGAATCCCAAGGCGACCAAAAAGTCGCTGTCTTCAAATTTGACAAACTCGATCCGACTCGGGGCGGACTATTCGGGTGGAAGGCAGTTATTGAAATGTATGGACTCAAATATTCGCTCGCTCCTGGCGATATCGACGATCGCCAAACCCTACCCGCAGAGCTAGCCCAGCTCTATTTGGTAGACGATGACGATCTGGCGATGCATACCGAGACGATGATTCAAGCCGCCAAGGAAGCCGCTGGTACCGAAACCAACGTCCTGCGGAAGATGCTCAAAATCCGCAACTATGTCTACGACAAGCTTTCCTACGGCATCCAGCCCCGCATCGATACCCCCGATATCGCCCTAGAGCGGGGCGTTGGCTCCTGTGGCGAATATGTCGGCGTTTTACTGGCTCTCGCCCGCCTGAATGGCATTGCCTGTCGGACGATCGGCAGATATAAATGTCCTCCCTATCCCGATCGAGTCTATCAACCCCTTCAGCCCGATTTTAACCACGTCTGGTTGGAGTTTTATGTGCCTGGAATTGGCTGGCTGCCGATGGAATCAAATATGGACGACACGATCGAACGCGGCCCTTATCCGCAGCGATTTTTCATGGGTTTAGCCTGGTATCACACCGAAATCGGCAAGGGAATCTCGTTTGAAAAAATGAAAGCGATCGATAAACCAGAGGATCTATCGAGAGGAGATTTAGCCATCAACCACATTCGTTTTCGGATTTTAGATGAGCTAATTCCCACCAATCTGCCATGAATAATTTTGAATATGATGAAAATAAAAGCCAATCTAACCTCAAAAAACATGGAATTGACTTCGTTGAAGCTCAACAACTCTGGAACGATCCTAACCTGCTCGAAATTCCGGCTAGAGACCAAGACGAGTCGAGATTTCTAGTTATTGCTAAAATAGATGATAAACATTGGTCGGGAGTTATCACCTACCGAGATCCAAATATTAGAATCATCTCCATTCGCAGATCCCGCACAGAAGAGATTGCCCTTTATGAAAGCTAACGAATTTGACCAGAAATTTGACGACGGCGAAGATATCACGCAGTATCTCGATCTGTCCCAAGCCAAGCGTTCTCGCTCCGCTCAAACAACAGTCAAAATTGACTTGCCGATTTGGATTGTTGAATCGATTGATCGAGAGGCTACCCGTTTAGGGGTAACACCTCAATCAATTATTCAAAATTCCATTACCGAACACTTATCAATCCACAGCCATTAAGAAAAACAATACGATTAGAGCATCCGTTGTGAGGCAAGAAACCCGACTTCTTCGGAGAAGTCGGGTTTCTGATACATCCTAACCGCCTGTTTGGGAATTTTAGTGGTGAAATGGAAGTGCATTAATCACCTGGCTGGCAGCCGTGAGAATTGCCGCGATCGCCCATAGCAATTTAGTCCATTGAACTAGCTGTGGTTCGGGAGTTGGCTCGATCGGATCTGTATTTCTGTTAGTTAGTTTCATAACATCCTCTGTTGGTTTCAAGTGGTGCTTAATTCAGTTCTACCACGCTGAAAACCTTGTGGAAGCTAGGTTTCTGCCTCAAATATGGTGTCGATCGATCGTGCTGAGATATTACTGAGACAGTTCGGATTTAGGTTGACACATCAGGGGTTTTCACTTTTTCTCCATTGGGTTTTGTTTCGCACATGATGCCATCGTTCATCCCATAGGTGGAAATGCCTTGATCGTGTAAGTTTTTTACTGCTGTTCTAGTCGCTTCTTTTGCTAGAGCCGAAATCGCTTCATCAGTCATGTCAAAGAAACTATCGATCGATGATAGTTCTTGGGGTTGTTCTTCCATTAGGATTTTCCTCGATTGTCATAAATATAGCTTGGCAAAATCTAAAGAATTTAGTTGTCTCAATTTGGTTTCGAGCAAAACTGAGACATAATTGAGACATAAAAGATTCCGATTTTTCGTTCTGTATGGCTAATTCTCTGATTGCGTCGGATAAAGGACTTCAGCTAGTCAATGATGCGAGAAAAGACAAGGGATGGAATCGGACGGACAAGAGATTTCTAGATGCTGCTGGCATTTCTAAAGCTACGTTAAACCGCTTTTATGCTCAACAACAACCGATTAAGCAAGAAACTATTGTCGCTATTTGCAATGCAGTAGGCATTAACAACTGGAAGAATGTAGTAGAAAAGACAGGATCTTTAACAAAAAAGCGGCAGGAGCAAAAGATCGAGGTAATACCAACACCAAATTCATTGGCGGAACTCGATCGAGAGTTACGAGCATGGTTTAAGGCATTGCGGTATGAGATCGAATCAGATTATCTGGTGGAGACGGCGGCATATTTTGAGTGGATTATTCGGATACCCGTGCGGAGTAGATTCGATCGAGTCCTGATTCACGGGATTACGGGTGAGGCGGGGATGCAGGATCTTGCGCGGGTGGAGGCGATAGTTAAGGAACGGAACTTGGATGAGGGGTGTTTAGTTACCGATTATCGGGTGAGTCGATCGGTTATGGCTTATTTAGAGGCGGAGCAGGAAAAGGGGAACGATCGAATTGTCTGTTTGACTTTCGATGAATTGATCGATCGAGATGTGAATTTTTCGCCTTATATTGAATGGTTGGCAAGGGAGATCGAGCGGTTAGGCATTGACAAAGAGTATATTCAGTTGGATTGTAGCAAACCGGAAAAAGATTCACAGGGGAAATACAAAACACCGAGCGTGGGAGCGGTGGGGGCGGAACGGATCGATGAGTATATGGATGAGTGGTTGGAGTCAGTGCAGAAGAATCATATATCGGTATTGGGAGAATTTGGGACGGGAAAAACTTGGTTTGCGATGCACTATGCTTGGGTGGGAATTCAGGCTTATTTACAGGCAAAAACTAAACGGGTGAAGCGTCCGCGTTTGCCGCTATTGATTACGCTGCGGGATTATGCCAAGGCGTTGAATGTGGATACGGTGATTGCGGGGTTCTTTTTTGTCAATCATAATATCCGGCTGAATGCGGATGTATTCGATCGGTTGAATCGAATGGGTAAATTATTAATCCTGTTCGATGGTTTTGATGAGATGGCGAATAAGATTAACAGTCAAGATGCGATCGATAATTTCTGGGCATTGGCGGCGGTAATCGGTGAGAATTCTAAGGTGATTTTGACTTGTCGCACCGAGCATTTCCCGACGACAGATCGGAATAAACAGATCTTTGATGGTGAAGAGAAAGCTTCGACACAGGCACGGGTGGCGACGGCTCCGAAGTTTGAAATTTTGAATTTGCATCCGTTATCGATCGATCAAATTCCGCAGGTATTAACCAATCGCGGCGCAACGACGGATGCGATCGATCTAATCCTCTCCAATCCCGATCTCTACGATCTCGTCAAACGTCCGATGATGGCGGATCTTGTGTTGGCGGCATTACCAGAAATTAGTGTGGGAATTAGTCAGAACAAGAAGATCGATCTGGCGCGGGTATATTTATACGCGCTCAAACATAAGCTGGTGCAGGATATCGAAACGAAACGGACGTTTACATCGATGGCTGATAAGCTGTTCTTTTTGTGTGAGGTGTCGTGGGCGATGCTATCACAAGATCAGTTGACGCTGCATTACAGTCAGTTTCCAGAGCGGTTGCGGGAGGTGTTTGGCGATGTAATTAAGGATAATGCCCTCGATCATTGGCACTATGACATGATGTGCCAAACGATCTTGATTCGCGACCATGATGGCAATTATCGTCCGGCGCATAAGTCGCTGCTGGAGTTTTTTGTGGCGTTGAAGTTTGCGGCGGAGTTGGGGTTATTGCATGACGATTTTTTGGAATTAGTACGGGAGCCGTCGGAGCGGGATTTATCGATTGGTGAGCGACGTTATCAATGGGCGGATTATTGGCGGCATTGTCGGGAAACTCAGGGCAAAAGGAATGAGATTGCCAGATTTGGGCGGGTGGAAATTGGTAAGTTAGTAGCCACTTTTGGGCTGAGTCCTTTGATTCCGGCAGTAATGAATTTACTCTTGCCGATGTTGGATCTGGAGGTGAGTTATCACAACATGAATCCGTTGTTGGAGTTGATGAAGTGGACGCAATCTAAAACCTCGGAGCAAGCGAAGTGGTTGGGGAGTAATGCGGGGAGTGCATTGGTGAAGTTAAATCCCTATGGGTTGGAGTATCAGGATCTGAGTGAGACGGTATTGCCAGATATCGATCTGGTGGGGGCGGGATTGCGGGCGGTGAATTTGGCAGGGGCAAACCTGGCAAATGCCGCGACGACTAAAACCTTTGGTACTTGTATTGCCATTGCTACTAGTGACGATGGGGAACTCTTTGTTACGGGGCATGATGACGGCACTGTAAGGATTTGGTCGATCGAGGATCGAGAATTATTTACTTGTCGCGGTCATCAATCTTGGGTAAATTCGATCGCCATCAGTGGCGAGTGGCTGTTCTCTGGCAGTATTGACAACACCGTCAAACAGTGGGAAATCGCCACAGGTCGCTGTCTCCAAACCTTCAGCGGTCATCAAAATTCGGTAACATCAATCGCCATGAGTGGGAAGTGGCTATTTTCTGGCAGTTCTGACAACACCGTCAAACAGTGGGAAATTGCTACGGGTCGCTGTCTCCAAACCTTCTGCGGTCATCAAAATTCGGTAACATCGATCGCACTCAGTGGCGAGTGGTTATTTTCTGGTAGTTGGGACGACACCGTCAAGCAGTGGGATCTCTTCACTGGTCAATGCTTGCAAACCTTTGGCGGTCATAAATCTGGGGTAACTTCGATCGCAGTAAGTCGGAAGTGGCTAGTTTCTGGGAGTAATGATAATACGGTCAAACGGTGGGAAATTTCGACAGGTCGATGCTTACACACCTTTAGCGATCATCAAGGCTCGGTACGATCGATCGCCGTGAGCGGGGAGTGGCTGTTCTCTGGGGGTAATGATAATACGGTCAAGCAGTGTAATCTCGCGACGGGAGAGTGCTTTAATACTTTCTTCAGTCATCAAAATTGGGTGAATTCGATCGCCGTGAGTGGGAAGTGGCTGTTCTCTGGGAGTGGCGATAATATGGTCAAACAGTGGGATCTGGCAACGGGTCGCTGTCTATACACCTTTAGTGGTCATCAAGATTGGGTAGGTTCGATTGCCGTGAGTGGGGAGTGGCTGTTCTCCGGGAGTGGTGATAATACGGTCAAGCAGTGGGATCTCTCTCAAAGACAATGCCTTCAGACTTTTAGCGGTCATCAAGATTCGGTAAGTTCGATCGCAGTAAGTGGCGAGTGGCTATTTTCTGGTAGTCGTGACAACACCATCAAACAGTGGGAAATCGACACAAGTAGCTATCTTGATGACCGTTGAAGGTCTCAAGACAG
>NZ_JANNDR010000022.1:0-8355 GCF_031378165.1 Chamaesiphon sp. OTE_75_metabat_556 | reverse complement strand
CCACTAATTCGCAATCGCAGTTTGTAAATCGCATCTTGAGCCAACTGTGCGAGCAAAAACTGCGAAACTAACGTCGTGACCAGAGAGACAACAACCAGCCCTGCAAAGCCCCACAGGAGTTCTGGTGGTGCCTGCGGATGTGCGGGGGTAATCTGACTAATCGATCGATTAATCAGGGCGATTGCGGCGGCACTACCCATACCACTAATCGAGCCGGTAATCGCCGCTGCCAATACGCTCATCCATGAAGCTTTTAGCAGAAACTCAATTAAATTCATGGGTCGGGGAGTTGGGAGTTGGGAATTGGTAACTCTAATAGTTAATTTTAAACTTGTTATTGATTGAAGGTGCCGCAAATAGTTCAGCCAAAAAATCACCCCCAGCAGTGCTGAGGGTGCGGAGATCGACACACGATCCATCGATAGTAGGCGATCTAGGACATTTCCTGAATAATGTAATCAAAATAAGGAGCGGCGGCGGCGGCATCTTCCTCACTGAGGCGGCTTAAAGATGCTTCCTTAAGTGCTGTAATTGAATCAGCCATTCCATTGACGGGAACGCCAAGTGAGTTGTACATATCCCGCACGCCAATCAAGCCAATTTGCTCGATCGGCTCTTTGTCGCCAGCGAGGATGCCATAGGTAACGAGCCGAAGATACCAACCGTAATCTCTGAGACACTGAGCGCGTTGTTTTTGTCCCGAAGCGTTGCCACCAGGCGCGATATAGTCGGGGTGCAGCTTCCACAACTGTTTGCTAGCTTGCTCGACAATTTTCTTTTCAGATTCTGCCAAAGTGGTGACGATCCGAATCCGCTGTTCGCCAGTTTGCAGAAATGATTGAATATTTTTGAGTTCTCCGGTACTGGGGTAGCGGAGATCGTCGTCTGCTTTTAGGATAACTTGACTAACTACACTCATATTAATTGGGATCTATTTTTAGATATCTTCTATTAGAGTAGTTTAGCTACTCACGGTGCCACAAGTGAAGCGATCGGCCGAGGGATATGAGGATCTTTGGCAAATCTTTACAATTTGGAGTTGGGAGTTGGGGGACTGACGATTTTTAAACTCTATCCACTATCCCCCTATCCCCTAACGACAACCCAAACTATCTCGCGTCGCAACTCCCGTCACTGGATTGGTTCCTTCAGCGCGATCGCATAGTAGTTTAGCTTGTGCTCGATCGATCAGCGCGTCGGTAAAATCTGCACCAGTAATCTTGGCTCCATAAAAACGCGATCGAGTCAGCGTGGCTGCGGTGAGGATCGCATTGGTGAGATCGGCTTCATCAAAGGTGGCTCGATCTGCTAAGGCACCGGTGAGATTGGCTCCAGCTAAATTGGTCTTTAATAAGACTGCCATCGTCAGCATCGCATTGGTTAGATTCGCCCCACTCAAATCTACGCCACGCAGTTCGGACGATACGAAGACACCACCAGTGAGATCTTGTCCTGCGAAATTGCGATCTCTGAGATCGATCCGACTATAGTTTGTCTGACTCCCGACTGCGAACGTGGGATTGGTGCCCAGCGATAACCATAGTGACAAGACAATGAGCGAGCGACTCAGCCATTTAGCCCACCTGGGGATTGTCCGTACTCCCTGGCTCTTGGTGCTGGAGTGATGTGAGAAATACTTGCGAAATAAGATATAAGCTATTTTGCTGATTAAAAGCATTTGTATCGTCCCGACCTTGAGCTACTCGATCCATTTTAGAGGCTCTTGATTACTTAGGATACTGATTTACGGTCAGAGTGATTGCTGGCAAGGGCTTGAGCCTAAAATCTATTGTCTGGAGATCGTTATAGTTATTTTTGGCTTAATCAGCAAGGGTTGGATCGTGAAAGGCCGAGATTAGCATCCCAGGTAATGAAGAGCCATTTTAGATGCATATCGAAATAGATATTAAGTATTTTTGCTGAAGACAGCAATCTTTAGTACAAGCTAAATTTGATGTGAATTAAATTCAGTTTATTTTAACAAATAATCGATCAAAAATATCAAGTAAATTGACTCTAGACAACGAAATAGAAGGGTTAAAAAAGTTTGTATTTTCGACTTAAAATTTATCGATTTTTACGTTTGTTTAATGTTTTATTTGCATTGCTAACTTTTGGGACTGCTTAGGAGCTTGAATTGAGAATTAGCTAGGCATTTAGAAGACAGATGATCAATTCGATCACTATCGATTCCAGGATCGCGATCGATAGATTATTAAAATTAATCTCAGCGGTTATGACAGATCTGCTTATTGTCTTTGCTACTTAAAATCAACCCTTAAATAAAGGCTGTATCGGCGAATAATGAGTAGTAAACCAGTGGTAACGGCGATCGTCATTTTCTTCAATGCTGGAGAAACTTTTTTTCGAGCAGCGATCGAGAGTATCCTTGCTCAAACTTACGACAATTGGGAATTGTTGCTAGTAGACGATGGTTCGACTGACATCAGCACCGAGATCGCGCGAGAGTATGTTCATAGGTATCCAGGCAAGTTGCGATACCTAGAGCATGAAGGCCATCAAAATCGGGGGATCAGTGCCACGCGGAATCTAGGGATCGAACACGCCAGCGGCGAATACATTGCTTTTTTAGACGCTGACGATCTATGGTTGCCTGAGAAATTAGCAAGGCAGGTCGCTATTTTAGAGAGCCATCCAGAAGTGGCAATGGTCTACAACTCGACCTGGATGTGGTACGGATGGACAGGCGATCCTGAAGATATCAAACTCGATCGCGGCCGAGCTTTAGGTATCCAACCCGATTGTGTAGTCTCACCACCGACGATACTGACTCTGTGTTTAGAGGGCAAAGCAGAATCCCCTGGGATTTGCGGCGCGACGCTCCGACGAGAGGCGATCCAAGCGGTGGGCGGTTGCGAGGATTCCTTCCGAGGTATGTTTGACGACCAAGTTTTATTTGCCAAAATCTGCGCGCGATCGCCAGTATTTGTCGCGAGTGGGCACTGGGATCGCTATCGACAACATGCAAGTAGCTGCTGTCATGTAGCAAAAGCGCATGGCACGTACGATACATTCAAGCCCAATGTCTCACATCAAAATTACTTGAGCTGGTTGGAGCAGTATTTATCAGTACAAGGAATGCAGAATACCAACGTTTGGCAAGCACTTCAGACCTCGTTAGCTCGATATCGTCATCCCGTGCGGTATCAACTCCTGAAAATCTCTCGTTATTGGCAAAGAATCTACCTAAAACTTGCCCGGATAGGATCGTCTGGATTTAAACCACCACATTTAATTTAATTGCTGAACACTCAAACGGAGATCGAGCTTAGTTAAGAGCTAATTCTAAAAAAATTCATGATTGCCTCACATCCCTATCGATCTCAAATTGCAACTGTTCCAGCGGGAGGATCGCGACCATTATGGTCGGTGATGATTCCGACATATAACTGTGCAAATTATCTCCAAGAAACTTTGACGAGCGTTTTGGCGCAAGATCCAGGACGGGAGTTAATGCAGATCGAGGTGGTGGATGATTGCTCGACCCAAGACGATCCCGAAGCGATCGTCAAAGGATTAGCTGGCGATCGCGTGAGTTTCTATCGACAGCCCCAGAATGTCGGCCACATCCAGAATTTCGATACTTGTTTGCAGCGATCGCACGGTCGATTAATTCATCTTCTGCATGGGGACGATCTCGTGATGCCGGGATTTTACAACAAGTTGCAAACCGGATTCGATCAACATCCAGAAATTGGGGCAGCGTTTAGCCGTCATGTATTCATCGACGAACTGAGCAACTGGACGAAACTATCCGATCTCGAACAAACTCACAGCGGAATCTTAACTAATTGGTTAGAAAAGATTGCCGTCAGACAACTAATTCAAACCCCTTCGATTGTCGTGCGGCGAGAAGTATACGAACGATGGGGCGGATTCGATCGGCGGATGAAATGTTGGGGCGAAGATTGGGAAATGTGGGTACGAATTGCCGCGCAATATCCAGTTTGGTACGAATCACAACCACTAGCACAATATCGACAACGCTCCACGTCATTGACTGGCAATACCATCCGCACCGGGGAAAATATTCAAGATATTCGGCAGGCAATTGAAATCGTCAAAGAGTATCTGCCCGCGTCCACAGCCGCCAGCCTCAATCGCAATGCCCTGCAAAACTATGCTAACTATGCGTTGAGTACGGCGGATAGCTTTATTAAAGCCAAAGATCGAACTGCGGCGATCGCCCAAATTCGGGCAGCAATTGCCTGCCATTTCTCGCTCTCAACAATTCCGATGTTGCTGAAATTGAGTTTGAAAGCAGTAAATCGCGAAATCAGCTCGAAACTTGCGCTCGCTCGATCTACTAATTTATAACTCACACTTGTAAACTCATGGATATTACTGTTGTTATCTGTACTCACAATCCCCGCCCCGATTATTTCGATCGAGTGCTAAATGCCTTGCAGGTGCAAACTTTAGCTACCGATCAGTGGGAATTGTTAGTAGTTGATAATGCTAGTAGTCTATCTGTCGCCGAACGCATCGATGTGAGCTGGCATCCTCACAGCCGCTGTCTGCACGAACCCAAGCTCGGACTGACTCCCGCCCGCTTAAGAGGAATCGAGGCTGCTAAAGGCGAGACGATCGTCTTCGTAGACGATGATAATGTGCTTGCCGCAGCATATTTGGAACGCACGGCGAACATCGCCCGCAGATATCCAATGATGGGTGCTTGGGGTGGTCGCATCGTCGGCGAATTCGAGCAGGCACCTCCCGCCTGGAGCAAACGCTACTTACCACTTTTAGCCATTCGCGAAATTACAGCAGACAAATTATCTGATGTCCTCCCCCCTCATGAAACTACGCCCTGTGGAGCGGGATTGTGCGTTCGGCGCAGCGTCGCCGAACGCTATGCTAGATCGGTCGTTCAAGATGCCAAAAGGATGAGCCTCGATCGCCAGGGCAAACTACTCTCTAGTGGCGGCGATACTGATCTGGCCTTGGTAGCTAGCGATCTCGGTCTGGGTACGGGACAATTTGTGGCACTCGAACTCACACATCTGATTCCTGCCGTACGGCTAGAAGAAGCCTACTTATTAAGATTGATCGAATGTATGGGATATTCGCACATGGTGCTACATTCGCTCCGCAATCCCCTACCAGATCGATCTTTACCAAGATATCTATTTCATCAACTGCGGGCATTATTAATGTCACCCCAAGATCGCAAGTTTTTTTATGCCGAACATCGCGGCAAAAATTTTGCACTAGCCGATTTACATAGCGAGTTAGGGGACATTGACATAATCAAACAGAAGACTTACCCAACTACACAATTATCATCGCGGATGACAAGCAATAACGTGTAGGAGTGCTGTTGCCAACTCCCGATCGATATCAAGCCCAGCCCTATGCCAGCCACATTGCTAGGCGTTCAGCAAATTCTCGTCCATTCCAGTTTTCAACGCCAAAGCGCGGTAAATCGAAACAATTGCTACGTCCCCAGACAACATCTGGCTGGGTAGAGCAGGCACAATCGAATCCCGATGCTTTCACCAATTCGATCGTCGCGGCAGTGCGATCGCCAAATGGATAGGCAAAACTCGTCACGGGGCGGGATAAGATCCGTTCTAATTCTAGCTTGCTTCGATCGATTTCCGCCTGTTGTACCGCCAGGGGCTGCGCGGGCAGGAACGGATGATTGACTGTATGCGCACCAACTTCTACCAATTCACCGCTATCTAAAGCAGCTAATTCTGCAACTGTCAGCGGCAGATAGTCAGAGCGGGGTTGAGAGTCATCTTTAGCCCAAATTGCTACTTGGGCTAAAGCTTGTTGACGATCGTTTTCTGCCAAGTCTCGCAGTACTTGCCAAATTGAATAGTACAAAAACATCCGCGAACCTGGTTGCGCTGCCCAAGCTTGACAATGGCGATCTTGTCGATATGCGAGTAGGCTATAGTCACTTGCCGCGCCCAACTCCCATTCGGATCGATGATTGTCAATAGTTAGTGACAACTGCGGGGGTAATGTGCCTGGTTTTAACAGGATGCTGGCGAGTTCATCCCACCAGAATTCACGCTGAGATCCTAAATAACCAGTACTCACAAATACGGTAGCGGGAATCCCATAGTTTTCGAGGATGGGCTTGGCGCGATCGAGATTATCGGCATAACCATCATCAAAAGAAATCGCCACCGCTCGATGGGGAATTGTGCCCTGTTGCCGATCGCGATTTAATTGTTGGAGACTAATCGGGTGGGCAATTTTTTGGATAACTGCTAGCTGTTCGGCAAAGTGTTGGGGTGTCACACACAAAGACCACGGATCGAGATCTAATTCCGCAATGCGATGATACATTAAGATTAGCCCTTTTGATTTAACTAGTCTTTTCTGGATGTTGTAATTTAGTTGTTTTAATCTATTTAGCCCAGGTATTTTCATGGCGATCGCTAGGGCTTGACTACTCTAATCGTAATTAGCATCTGATAACATGGATCTCGATCATCTAGCTCGGCTGTGGTCAATTCTTGAGTTGCTAATCCTTGTAAAAAAGCTGTTGTGGTGAGGATATTTCCATAATACTCGATTGTCACATTGTCAGCGGGAAATATTTCTGTAAATAGCCTCCGTGCCGAGATCTCAGTAAAACTCCAGCACCAATAATCTTTCCATTCATCGATCGCAATTTGACTGATTCCAGGCACGGTAATTAGGGCAACTCCTCCTGGTTTGAGGATGCGATCGATCGTTGTTACTGCATCTTGAAGATTGTAAATCAGTTGCAAAGTTTGGGTGAGGATTAAGCAATCAAAGCTGGCGGATGGAATGAGGTCGCTATTCGTGAGATCGCCAACAATAGTTGCTGCTGGATTGCCCTCAATCACATGCAATACATCGCTTTTGGTCACGCGATCGCCACCAAATCTGCGCGTGTAAGTAGCATCGCCGATTTCTAATACGCGTCCGTGCACATCTAGAGATTGACTGTCCAAAAAATTCTCGATATAGTAGCGATCGATCGGCAGTCCGCGATCGTAACCGAATTCCCGACTAATCGGATTTAAGCGTCGCAAGCCACCGAAATTCACACATCCAACTGCTGGAGTATTGTTATATATTTTAGCGATTAATTTATCTAAAACAGGTGCTGGAACTATTTGACGAATTATCTTTTTTGCAGTATTTTTCATAGTCTAAGCATTGCTCAATATCTAATTTATTCGATCGATCTAGTTTTTCTGATCCAAATCAACTTGTAGATGGCTCGTCTAAACTTTGGTAATCTCTACCAGACTAAAATTACAAGTTACAGCCCCATAATAACTCGTACCCATAGTATTCGAGAGTGTATTAACTACCTCGATTTCCAAGGCGGATTCTAGATAATCTAAATGTTCGTCAGAGCCAGTTTTACTCATCCATAAACCAACAATATAGCTTCCTGGTGTCAGATGCAAACTGTCGATTGTTAGTTGGAAGCGATTGAGACCTTTGCGAAGTGATACAGTCTGACCAGATAAAATAATATCAGCATTTATTAGCATAGTTCGCGATCGATTATAGATCGTCACGGCAAGACAGCCAATAGACTGTGAAAACTCAGCCTCAATATCTAATAAAAATTCTAGTGGGCCATCAGAATAAGGCTGAAATAAAACCGATCGATCGAGACTACTATAATGGATCGCGATAAATCTTGCTGCTTTACTAATACGGTTGTCGAGATTTGATAAATCGATCCATTCACCAGGTGCAGCTCGCTCAAAATCACCAGCTAAATATAGCGGTACGATCTGCTCAGTACTGTCATGGGCAATTAATTGACCGCAATCGAGCAGGATACATTGAGAGCACAATCTTTGGACTGCTTCGATACTATGACTGACAAATAATACTGTGCGACCTTGACCTTGAGAGATATCTTGCATTTTCCCCAAACACTTCTTTTGAAATTGGGAATCTCCGACTGCCAATACTTCATCGACAATCAGAATATCTGGCTCTAAATGTGCTGCGACTGCAAATGCCAAGCGCACGTACATACCCGAAGAATAACGTTTTACTGGTGTGTCTAAGAATTTTTCTACTTCAGCAAAATCAACAATTTCATCAAACTTACGTGCAATATCTAGTTTTGTCATTCCCAAAACTGCACCATTGAGAAAAATATTTTCTCGACCAGTTAACTCGGGATGAAAACCCGTGCCTACTTCTAATAAACTCGCTACCGTACCCTTAATTCCGATCCGGCCACAAGTAGGTTCGGTGATTCTACTTAGGATTTTTAATAGAGTTGATTTCCCAGCCCCATTGCGACCGATGATGCCAACTCGATCGCCTTGTTTAATCTCCAAAGATAGATCTTTTAATGCCCAAAATTCTTCGCGT
>NZ_JANNDR010000001.1:0-11368 GCF_031378165.1 Chamaesiphon sp. OTE_75_metabat_556 | reverse complement strand
CAAACTGACAAACCAAATGGTCAACCTCGTCGCTGTCTGGATACTCAAAGGGCTAAGGAGTACTTTGGATTTACTGCTGAAGTTAAGATCGAACAAGGCTTGAAAAATACGATCGATTGGTATCGCACCCACGGCTAGACTGGAGGCACAGCCTAGATGGTGGGCAGTGTCTTGTTTCGCTCAATCTGGAGGAAACCTCCAGGGCGCGAACCGCTGCCCACCCTACAGAATAATAAAAGTACAAAGCTAAAAACCCGACTTCTTAACAGAAGTCGGGTTTTGTAATCACCATTGATTTAAACAGATACTTCAATTCGAGCAGGTTGCGGTGATGATAATGATTCAACAGTTACTAGGCTATTAGAATCAGCATCCCATAATATAAACCTAGCACAATTTAACATATCACCCATTCGCAATGTTTTGACATTTGAGAGTAGATGAATATTTGCTTTGTGACAAGCTTCGAGATGATAGTTTGGGATTCTTTCAGACAGATGATGAATATTGTGATAGCCAATGTCAGCTGTAAACCATTTGAGAATCGTTGGTAGTTCTAAATAACTACTACCCTCAATCGCACCCAATATATAGTCCCAGCTTTCTGTTTTGTGGGCATAGGAACCTTCAAAGATATGCTGAACAAAGAAAGACCAAATGAAGATTACTGCTGACAAGGTAATCACTAGTGAGTAAACACTTAGAAAGAATCCTGCACCGAGCAAATAACTTAGCGCAATCCAGCTACTAATTACACAGACATTATTTAGAAGTAAATCCCAGAATTCAGTCTTTGTCTGCCAATGTTTGGATTTATGAGCAGCAATTATATCAATAGCACTCATCCCATTGTCTTGTTTTAATCCAGCAGCTACGTCTCGAATTAGATCGTAAATGCCCAAAACGAGCGCAAGTCTTGGCTTAATTGCCAGATAAAAGAACCCACCAGGAAAAGCCATCAATGGATGTCTCAATAACTGATATGAGTTGCGATCAGCTAAACTAAGTTTGGCGAATTCTTCGGTTGAGAGAAAGTCCGCAACACCCCGATACCGCTCCCAATCACCATTTGTCTTGTGATGATAAGCGTGATCTCGCGACCATCCATATGGAGGAATCGCATTAATCACTCCCAGAAAAAATCCGACAATCCGGTTAACTTTTTTGGAATTAAAGAGTGAATAGTGTCCACAATCATGCATTAAAGAAAAACAGCGGACTGAGAACAGCGACATCAAGATGATAATCGGCGCGAGTAGCCAAATTGAGATTGCGGCTACTTTAACCGCCAAAAACCACAACAATAAGTAGGGAACAACAGTGTTGAGCAGTTGATAAGTTGCCCATAAATCATTGCTCTTCATGTAAGGAGTCAACACAAAGTCTGACTTTTTGATCGTATCTTGCATTTTATAGTATGGGGAGTTAGGGGTTTTATCACTATTTAGGTTTAGACAGATTTCTTATTTAACCTGTGCCCGAATAAAAGAAGCTGGTAAACCCCAGAGCTTTTTGGGGGTGCTCACATAAGCGCGACGAGTAAATACATCATAATCATTCCGCTCGATCGAGTCTAAGATCTGTTGATATAGTAACAGTGCCGCCCAGACTGGCCACCGGACATCGGGGCTGAGCTTACTGATGCCTACCTCCGCTTGTTGGTAGTACTTACGAGCGCGTTGAATCTGAAACTTCATCAATGCCCGCCAATTATCATTGACAACCTGATTTAATAAATCCTGTTCGGTGTAGTTGAACAGCGCTAGCTCATCCAGTGGTAAATAAATTCGCCCCCGCTCCGCATCCTCACCGACATCTCGCAGAATATTGGTCAACTGCTTGCCAATGCCCAGCGCCACAGCTTGCTCAGTTGGGATATCAATCTGGTCACAATTCCAAGGTGCTGTGAACTGACTACTATCGATACCCACAATGGCATTGGACATTAAGCCCACTGTCCCAGCGACTCGATAGCAGTAGAGGGATAGTTCCTCAAAACTCTCATACCGATTCTTGCGCAGATCCATGCGTTGCCCAGTGACCATATCCCGAAATGGTTGAATCTCCAAGTCAGGAAATTTAGCGATCGTATCAACTAAGGCTACATCATAATCAGTAGTAGGATTACCCCTAAACATTTCTGCTAATTGGTCTTCCCAGCGATCTAGCGTCGCTGGCGTAGTCTCATCTGCATCCGCTCCATCGACCAATTCATCGGTATTGCGACACCAGGCATAGATTGCCCAAATCGCCCGCCGTTGGGGGACTGACATCAGTAGTGTCGCCAAATAAAAGGTTTTGCCATATTGGGCAGTTATTTGGCGACAGAGTTCATACGATTCCTCGGTCGATGTTAGCATTGTCACGATCGGTAGGGACTTTTCCAGTTGCAGCATTAAGAGGGGAGGGAGTATGGAGTAGAGGGTAGGTGGATAGAGGTGTGGATTTGGTGAAAATTGGAGAGAGAGAGTATGAAGACTACCCTCTACTCTCTATCCTCTACCCTCTAGATTGCAGTAGCTAGTGGTTTTGCTACTACGGGCTGATAATTCGCAATCTCCTGTGCTGCCAGCTTACCAGAAAGTACCGCACCTTCCATACTGCCTAGATACTCTTGCATCGTATAACTACCAGCAAGAAAGAAATTGGCGATCGGTGTAGATTGGCTCGGTCGGCAAGCTTGTCGTCCTGGAGATGCAGTATAAACCGATCTGGGTGTCTTCACGACTTTCGATTTACGTAATTTAGCTGGATTATCACCAATCAAATGCTGGGGGAACAAGCGTTCTAGCTCGGTCATCGTGGCTGCAACGATCTCTGCGTCAGATTTGTCGATCCAATCTTTAGCCGGGGCGATAATCAGTTCGAGCATCGATTTGTCAGGATCTTCATACTCCCGGCACGCTACGCTCATATCGGCGTAGACGCTGAGAATATCCGATCGCGAGAAGAGCAAGTGATCGATATCGGTGAGTTTGCGATCGAACCACAGATGCAAGTTAATTACAGGCACCCCTTCTAGTTCCTGCATCTTCTCAAAAAATTCGATTTCCCGCCAGGGTTCCGGCATCAAAGTTTTGATGACATCGACCGGCATCGCCGATACATAAGCATCGGCCACCACGATTTCATCTGCCGCGCCATTGAGTCCCCGCATCAAGAAATGCGCCACCGTACCATCATCATTCAGCACGATCTGCTTGAGGGGTCGCTCCATCCGAATTTCGCCACCACGGGCTTGAAAATGCTCGACGATAGGCTGACACAAGCGTTCGGTCGGCGAACCATCTAGAAAGGCGATTTTGGAGCCATAGCGTTCTTTGAGGAACTTATTAATTGCTGTCAGCGGAATTGTCGCTGAGACATCCTCAGGATTGATAAAAGTTAGTGCCTTGGATGCGGCGATGAAAATATCCGAATTGACGCGATCGTCGATACCTTGCAGCCGCAGCCATTCTAATAGGCTGTACTGATCCATATCTTCGACATACTTCTGCCCGCGCAAGACTGCCGGCCACAAGCCCAGCGCAAACTTGATTTTTTGCTCCCAGGTGAGCATGTCGTTATTTCTGAGGATCGAAATAATCACATTAAACGGTGCTGGGAGATCCGGCACGCTGAAATATGAGTATTTTCCTGGTTTCTCTGGTTGATTGAAGATCAGCGCATGTTCTTTCCATTGCAGATGGTCTTCGATCCCTAGCTCACCGATGAGCTGGAGCATGTTGGGATAAGCCCCAAAGAAGGCATGGAGTCCGGTTTCATACCAGTCGCCATCCTCATCTTTCCAAGCCGCAACTAAACCGCCTAATACGTCCCGACTCTCAAATAAAATTGGGGTATGTCCGGCATCTGATAAATATTTAGCACAAGCTAGTCCGGCTAAACCTGCTCCTGCAATGGCTACACGCATCTATTGCTACTACCCCTATACGATCGAAGTTCTGTTGAATACTCTCTAACAGTCTAATTATATTTGCATATCTTTACAATTCAACATTTTGCGGCACAGTCTTCCGAAATTCCCCCCTCAGCCATCAAAAAATCCCCGATTTGCGATCAATCTGGGATCTGTGAGTACGATTGGCTGTCTCGATCGGTTAATAGTTTCGATCGGTTAATAGAAATAACGATGGTGCGTTACGCGAACGCGATAACACACCCTACAGGTAAGATCGCTAACCGCACAATTCTTGCAGTCGCGCCTGTCCAGCCTGGAAGACATGCCAGCCATCGCCGACGAGCACAGTGTCAACTCGATCCAACTCTGCTAATCGGCGGACTGAAGCTAGAGCCAGAGTGCGATCGGCTAATTTAGCATCGGGTAATAACATTAACGTACCCGCTCGATGCGCTCTGACGAGATCGCCCGTAATGAGGGTAGTTGCTTCGAGGAGTAGTGCTAATTCACCAGGGGTTTTAGAACCATGCAAGGTAATGGCTTGTAGCCCTGGCACGATCTCATCGCCATCAGCCAACCATCGATCGATCGAAATCGGGAAGGTATCGCGTTCGCCCTGTGGTGCCGCGATCTGGGCACCTGTCATCTTGGCGATTTCCTGACTGGCGCGAATATGATCGGAATTGGTAATCACAATCCAGTTCGCGCCACCTAATGACTGTAGATGTGCCCAATCATGGGCAGATAGTGGCAGCGGATCGATGAGGATATTTCCCGCCGCTCGCAACCAAGCAATACTATGAAAATCGATATTCCGTTCGGAATTAAACTCAGACCAACAGTAAAGATCGGGACGGTGGAGTAATTTCATAGGATCGATCGACCGGAAGTAATATCTCGATCGTAGTCGATCGCGTGTTGTTTTGAATCGATGGGCGAGTTACTGCCCGAGGCATAACCAAAATAAAAAATGTAGTTTTGTCGGATGGAGATAAGCAACCATAAATGATTTTCAACTTATCAACCATGAATCTGAACTTGTCCATCGACAACTCGAACAGAAAAAGTTTGTAACCTTACAGTTGTATCATCGAAACATTCGCCCGTCAACAGACTAAAATTTTGCTTGTAGATCGGTGATGCGACTTTGGGGATGCCATTGCGATCGCCGACGATTCCTCTCGATAAAACGTAGGCTTTACTAAATGGATCGTAATTTTCGATCGCATAGACATCTGTACTTTCACCGACTCTAAATACGGCGATTTGTCGATCGTTTACTAAAGCACAAACGCCCGTATTTGGTGAAATTCGGTCTAAGGAACAGATCTTTGTCCACTGTTGGGTTGTTGGCTGAATTGATTCTAGTTGTGACATTAAAAAAGCTCTGATAAATTACGATACTCGATCGAGAGATTAGATCGGGCTTTAGATCTACGCTCCTTGAGGTAGGGGTAATTCATTAATTACCCCTACCTCAAGGAACACTTATTTTTAGCTGTCGATCGAAAGTAATTGCCGTTCGTGCTCGAACACCGGACGTTTTTGGCCACGTTCTTCGACTTGGACGATATTTGGATCTGGCAGATCGGTATTCACAAAATGTTGGAAGCGTTGGAGTTTGACGGGATCTTTGAGTGTGACATCCCATTCACATGCATAAGTCGCGACTTGATGTGCCATCTCTGCTTCGAGTTCGGCGGCGATGCCGAGCGAATCATTGATAATCACATCTTGGAGATATTCCATCCCGCCTTCGAGCTTATTAAACCAGGTGGCGGTGCGTTCTAACCGATTGGCTGTACGGATGTAGAACATCAAGAACCTGTCAACATAGCGGATCAGGGTTTCTTTATCCAAATCAGCAGCCAGGAGTTGGGCGTGTTGGGGTTTCATCCCCCCATTACCGCAAACATACAGGTTCCAACCTTTTTCGGTGGCGATGATCCCAAAATCCTTGCTTTGGGCTTCCGCACATTCGCGGGTGCAGCCAGAGACAGCAGATTTGAATTTGTGGGGCGCGCGAAGTCCGCGATAACGTAATTCTACCTCGATCGCGAGGCTAACCGAATCCTGTACGCCAAATCGACACCAGGTACTCCCGACGCAGGATTTAACGGTACGGAGAGCTTTCCCATAAGCGTGCCCAGATTCAAAGCCAGCCGCCACGAGCCGCTGCCAAATCAGCGGAAGTTGGTCTACCCTCGCGCCGAGTAAATCGATGCGTTGTGCGCCGGTAATCTTGGTATAAAGGCCAAAATCTTGAGCGACTTGACCTAATACGATCAGTTTCTCTGGCGTAATTTCGCCGCCAGGGATGCGGGGGATGACTGAGTAGGTGCCATCGCGTTGAATATTCGCGAGAAAGGCATCGTTGGTATCTTGGAGACTGACGTGCGGTGCGTCGAGAATTTGGTCGTTCCAAGCTGACGCCAGGATTGATGAGACTGCTGGTTTGCAAATTTCGCAGCCGCGTCCGGTACCATGTCGATCGAGCAGTTGTTGAAATGTATGGATATCTTGCGATCGAACTAGGCTATATAATTCCTGACGGGAGAAGGCGAAATGTTCGCACAGGTTGTTATTAACGGCGATGCCAGCTTTCTTGAGTTCGGCTTTGAGTAAGTCAGTAACGAGGGGAACGCAACCGCCGCAGCCAGTGCCAGCATTGGTGCAAGATTTAACGCTACCAATATCGCGCAGTTCTTGCTCTTGAATTGCGGTACAAATTTGGCCTTTGGTGACGTTATTACACGAGCAAATTTGGGCGGTGTCTGGGAATTGGTCTACCCCCATTGCCATTGAAGCACCACTGCGGGGCGGTAAAATCAGATCCTCTGGATGAGGTGGTAATGCCATCTGATTTTGCATCAGTTGGAGCAAGGTACCGTAAACAGTCGCATCGCCGACTAAAATACCGCCGAGTAAGCGGGTTCCATCTTCATTTACGACTAGCTTTTTATAAGTCCCAGCAACGGCATCATCGATCGCAATCACTTTCGAGCCAGCAGTCTTGCCAAATGCATCCCCAAAGCTGGCGACATCAATGCCCAGGAGCTTTAATTTGGTGGACATATCTGCGCCAGTGAAATTATTAGTATCACTGCCACAGATCCGATCTGCGGCTACTTCGGCCATCCGATAGCCAGGAGCGACTAGCCCGAAAATTTGGTTGTTATATAAAGCACATTCCCCGATCGCATAGATATCCGGATCGGATGTTTGACAATTATCATCGATCGCGATGCCACCTCGATCGCCGATCTTCAGTTCGCATTGTCGTGCCAACTCATCCTGGGGACGAATTCCGGCTGAGAAGACGATAATATCGGTTGCTAGCTCGGTGCCATCGGCAAATAACATCTTGCAGACGCGTCCATGTTCGTCGGCGACAATCTCCGTCGTTGATTTACCGGTATGAATGCCAATTCCTAAATCTTCAATCTTCTGCCGCAATGTTGTTCCGCCAGCTTCATCCACCTGTACGGGCATCAGACGGGGCATGAATTCGACAACATGGGTTTTAAGTCCCAAATTTTGCAGTGCGTTGGCACACTCTAATCCTAATAAACCACCACCGACGACGACACCGACTTGACATTCTTTGGCATACTCTGACGTCGCTTCCAGATCGCAAATCGTCCGATAGACGAAAGTACCTGGTAGATCGTTACCTTTGATCGGCGGGACGAAGGGATAGGAGCCAGTCGCTAGCACCAGCTTGTCGTAACTAATAGTAAGACCTTTTGCTGAAGTGACAGTCTGATTGGCTCGATCGATACTGACAGCTTTATCGCCGACATGTACCTGAATATTGTTGTCTTGATAAAAATTTGGTGTCACCAGCGAGAGATCCTCCGCCGTCTTCCCCGCAAAGTAACCGCTGAGATTAACGCGATCATAAGCTACCCGTGGCTCTTCACAAAAGCAGATTAGCTCCCAATCCGCACCTTTTGCTGCCATCTGTTCGAGGAACCGATGACCGACCATCCCATTGCCGATCGTCACTAACCGTTTTGTCATGCCCATGCTGCCTATCGCTACAATATAGTCCTGAGTTTATCTTAGGCTAGGCAGATTTGCGAGTTTTGTTTGTCTCGATCGCTACATAACCGGCAGACTTTATTGATTAATTACATGACTCTCATGTAATTATCGGGACAATAATACTGGTTGAGTGCCCAGAGAGATCAGCAAAATCCGCTACAAACAGCGATCGGGCAAGTACCAATTTATTACTATTGATAGAATCTCAATTTAGCAGATATTCCTACTATCGTAGGTTATCCTAGCTATGAACGATCGGGCGCATCGAATCTCTCTTAAAATCAAGCGTCTGTGTCCATAAAAATAGCTTTACCCTAAATCATGAAAATTGTCGAAGATCTAAATATGATTATTAGTTCTGCGTTTCAAAAGCACTATTGCCAAGAGAAAACCCGATCGATAATTCCATTGCTGATGTTCGCAACTCGATCGATCCTATTCACTTACTTTATCCCAAGCAGGATGGGACAGTAACGCAGCAATCACCCGCACGCCACGTAATTGATTTGACAAGGGTAAATGACCTCTAGGAGCCGTGAGATTCCAAGTAAATGAGCCAGGGTAGCGTGTCCAGTTATTACCCTGTTTCCAGCCAATTTTTGGCCACAGTTTATCCCAATTTTTGTTCATGCCCAGCCACATTTCGCGTTGGATCGAGAAGCCAAATTTGCCTTCGGAATGTAACAACCACAGCGCATCGACCGTGTGGAGATCGATCGTCGGTAACTGCTCGACTTCAGTAAAATAAATCCACTTGCGTTTGATGGCATCTGCGCCAGCAAGTTCGCACAGTTTTTCGGTAGTCAGCTTATCGGCAGCTTCAAAATCTTGGTGGGCTAATAATTGTTGGAGCTGAGTATAATCGATGTCTAAACTCGACGCTAATGGGATAAGCCCAGTCGGTAACTCGCGATCGAGGTAATCTTTAGCAACCGAAACACCGCTTTGATAGAGAGCTTGATACACTGCTCCTACCACAATCGTCGGCTTGGCTTCTCGTTGTTGTTGGAGCCACTCAATTAAAATGTTAATGCCAGGAAGTCCAGTCGCAACCAAATGCGGGAGCATCTGCAACTGATTTTTGGGCAGGCTCGTCGTGAATTTGGCCTGCAACTCGGCGATATCTGAAGGTATCGATGGTGAGGTAGTACTGGAATCGGGCATGGGTGGGGATCGGCGATGGGGTGGAGTAGTCCGATCGATATTTTACCAAAAATAACTTGACTTGTTATTTTTGGCGGTTATTGATGATTGGCTCAATTTTGGTTGTGGTTGAGTTGTGGATCGAGGCGGTTGGATGTTGCTGTGCTCCACCCAACTGACCCTCGATCTACTAACACCAAAATTTAGCCCTTTAATAACAAATAATAGAGATGTCCTGGCCCACCAGTGACGCCAGCCCGATCGCCGGCGATCTTCCCTTTACCCATAAAATAGTCAACCCGTCCGGGGCCAGTAATCGCGCTACCAGTATCCTGATCCAAGACATAGCGACTGACCAATTTTTGTTGGATCGATCGACCATCTGCGGTATACGGCAGTTCGGTATAGACTAACGCCAGTGCGCCTGGAGGCATCATCGACTTGTCTGTCGCGATCGAGCGATCTGGTGTCACTGGCACATTAATACTGCCCATCGGTTTGCCGTTGAAGGTTTCCTTCATAAATACAAAGCGTTTCCACCGAGGAATGTAGACATTTAATTCTTGGGGATTATCGCGGAAGTAGCGGATGATGCCGGGGAGGGTGAGCTGTGATGGCGTAACCTTGCCATCTTTGGCCAATTCTTTACCGATACTGGTGTAGGCAAAATTAGTGCCACCAGCATAACCGATCGTGGTTTTAGTGCCATCGGCGAGATTGAGTTCGGCAGAACCCTGAATTTGGACGAGGATCGCTTCAAAGCGATCGCGCATCCAGAAGATCTCATTTCCCGCGAGGACGCTTTTGCTACTTTGTAAGCCATCTGCACCTTCTAGCAGCAGGCGTTCGGGTTGGGGATCTTTCCAACTACTGAAGTCGGTAGGTAATTTGTAGAGCGGGTATTTGAATTCCGCCGTCTGCTTGCGACTAGCTTGATAGATCGGCTCGTAATAACCAGTAAATTGGACGGTACCTTTATTATCTTTGCCGATCGATTGGTAAAAGGTAAATTCTTTGCGGACTGCGGTTTGGAGTTCGTTAGCGGAACGACTAGTACTGAGTAGCTGGCGAAATCTGACCAGGGAGCGTCGCACCCGATTGCGATCGATCCCCTGTACTGCATAACCTTGATAAGCTCTGGTCGCTGCGGGAGTATCGAGATAACGGAGGCTATGATCGATCGATTCGAGCATCGCCAGTTTATCGCCGGATTTACCCCATAATTGATCGTCGAAACCAAGGGCAGAAGTAGTCTCCTCATAATTATTAGTAGTGGAAGTACCCCGATCGGCTTGAGTATTGGCTGGGGGCGCAGCAGTCACCCGTAGTGGTGCTTGCTGGTTGAATCCTAGCGCAATACCTAGATTCAAAGAGAGTAAGGCCAGTGTTTTAATCATGAAGTAATTATTAAATAATGCTTGGACATTACAATCGGTGACGAGCGGAACGGAAATCATGTTTCCATCACAGATCGTCAATTCGATTGTTTGTGGTATGGATGTTGCTCAGATCGCGATGATGCCAGATTACTAAATTCCCTAGTTTTAGGCATTTCTTCTTAAAGCCTAAGCTAATAATCGCGATCAATACTCGATGCAAATACAGGTTCGACACGAATCGCATCGACACAGCTAGGTCGAATTACCATGTACTCACCTTGACTATTTTTCAAAGGTACGGTAATGAAATCACTAGAACTGGATTTGGGCATCAGCTCACTACTATACCATTTTTGAAAATCTTGGACGGTAGGAAAACGGATTTCCTCGCGATGACCGCCTGATAGTAGCAGATAGACTGCATACTCGGTTGCTACCTTTGCCATACTCGATCGTGTTGGGGTTGAAACTGATTAGTTATGAGTATGCCCAAATCTCGATCGATTATTTCGATCGGCCCGCTCGGTAGAGGATGAAGTCATCCTCGCTCCAGAATTGCTCGAACGGCTTGCCGTCTGCGACAGCAATCGTCCATTAGGGTAGAATAAGTCACGCAGCGAGTGACCTATTTTGGTTTCATCTCAAGCAACTCGATCGAGATTTGATAAATGTGGTGGAGGAAGAGATTGGGATGGATTGGAAGTCAATGATGTCAGCGGCGGAAGCGGCGGAATATACTAGAGATAGTGGTTCTACAGAACCTGCTATGCTAACCCGTTTATAATAGCCTGATTTTAGCGACGACAAACGGAAGTTATAATTCCTGTAACAGAGAGACAGAAAGAGTTAAAGGCATAAATTACAATAATAGATAGCGCAAACAGCCCCTTCAATTGAC
>NZ_JANNDR010000572.1:0-2587 GCF_031378165.1 Chamaesiphon sp. OTE_75_metabat_556 | reverse complement strand
GGCAATCGAGCTGTCGCTATCTATAAATATCGCTTAGATTTAGTCCCAGTTCAGGGCTAAATGAGTTGTGATGAAATTCAGATCTATTTCTCAAGCTCTGAAACAAAAAGTAGGGGGTAATTCATGAAGCGGTTTTTTATTCGGAGGGAACCTCCGAATAAAAAACCGACAAGACAGCGGCTCGCGCACGCCGTTGTTTCCCGACGGTTTAGCGAGACAGCGACTGAAATCACGCGGAGGTTCCCTCCGCATGTGTTTCAGTCAAGACAAGACATTACCCCTACTTTTTGCGCTCGACTAGAATTCAAACTAATCTATGTAATCCCAAATACGATGACTAGACCCAATACCGCCCCAAAGACAATCAAAGCGTAGAATTGAGCGCGTCCGGTTTCGAGGTATTTTAAACCTTCACCACCGAGTAATGTCGCCAACCCAGTGAGATTGACAGCACCATCGACGACACGATAATCGACTTCCATCACCTGACGAGCCACCCGCCGTAAACCGACAACAAACACACTGTTGTAGATATCGTCGATATACCACTTATTCAGAGATAGATTGTAGAGCGCGGGGATTTTGGAAGCGATCGCGCTGGGATCGATCTTGCGGCTAAGATACATCAAGGATGCTAAGGTAATGCCGATTAGGCCGATGCCGACAGAGCTACCAGCCATAATCAGAAATTCATTGAGATCGAACTCATGAGCATGTTCGACAACATGACCGGGCGCAGAGATAAATGCCTCAAAGTAGTTATTGAAGGGCGTGCCGACCAAACCAATTAAGGCTGATGGGACGGCGAGAATAACTAAAGGTAAAGTCATACTCCACGGCGACTCATGGGGCTTGGATGCATGAGAATGACTGTGAGCATCATCATGATGGTCGTCATGCGCATCGGCACCACTCGGACGGGCTGCCGCGAGTAATTGCTTTTGGATCTGGAGATCGTTGCCTCGGAAACTGCCCTCAAAGGTCGAGAAATACATGCGGAACATATAAAATGCTGTTACTCCTGCTGTCGCAAAACCAACAGCCCACAGCAGCGGATTGGCGGCGTAGGTGGCACCGAGAATTTCATCCTTCGACCAGAAACCAGCAAAGGGGGGAATTCCCGAAATTGCCAGGGTACCGACAAAGAAGGTGCTAGCAGTGATCGGCATAAATTTCCGCAACCCGCCCATTAAGCGCATATCTTGAGCCAAGGCGGGATTGTGACCAACGACATCTTCCATGCCATGAATGACGGAACCCGAACCCAAGAACATCATCGCTTTGAAGTAAGCATGAGTCATTAGGTGAAATAAGCCAGCGGAGTAGGCACCGACACCCATCGCCATCACCATGTAGCCCAGTTGGGACATGGTGGAATAGGCCAGACCTTTTTTGATATCGTTTTGGGTAATCGCGATCGATGCACCCAGAAAGGCCGTCACTGCACCCGTCCAGGCGATCGTATCCATCGCTGTCGGGATATGCTCGAACACGGGATACATCCGGGCGATCAGATAAACGCCTGCTGCCACCATCGTCGCAGCATGAATCAGTGCCGAAATCGGCGTGGGACCTTCCATGGCATCTGGCAGCCAGACATGGAGCGGGAACTGGGCAGATTTAGCCACTGGCCCCATAAATACCAAGATCGCAAATAAGGCGGCTAAACCACCGCCAATCGCGCCAGAAGCAACCAATTCCTGAAGCCTATCGCCCATGATTTGGAAGTCAAAGCTCCCAGTCGCCCAGTAGAGTCCGAGCATCCCCAAGAGTAAGCCAAAGTCGCCGACGCGGTTGGTGACGAAAGCTTTTTGACAGGCATCGGCAGCCGCCTTGCGATCGTACCAAAAGCCGATCAGCAGATACGAACACATCCCGACCAATTCCCAGAAGATATAGACCTGGACGAGGTTGGGACTGACAACTAAGCCCAACATCGAGGAGCTAAATAAACTCAGATAAGCATAAAACCTGACATAGCCAGGATCGTGAGCCATATACCCGTGGGTATAGAGCATCACCAAGCCAGCGACGGTGGTGACGATGACCAACATCAATGAAGTCAAGTGGTCGATCGTGTAACCCATGTTGAGATGGAAATTACCTGCCGATGCCCATTCAAACGATCGGGTATAAACGGGGTGTCCTTGAAATTGACTGGCGAGTAAGGCGAAGGACATGACCATCGCCACACCAATGAGCGAAATAATCAGCACTGCATTGAGATCTCGCAGTTTATTGGTAGCTTTGTTGAGTGAAATCAATCCCAATCCGACTAGCATTGCCCCAGCCAGGGGAAATACTGGAATCAACCAGGCATAATCGTATAGTGGTTCCATGTATATACTTAAATCTAACGATCGAGAATGGACAAGCTAAATCTCTGGCGATTGATGGCACAAGTAATACTTGGTTCAGGGCGATCGCCGTGCGCGCTGATCCCTCATCCATGATGCTGCAATTAGCATCATCGACGAGATTTAGGGGCTGTAAGAAAATCAGCTCATGATTTTGAGCAGTAGCAATGTTAGCAGACAAAGCTTGTTGCCTAAAAACATGAAGTTGTTTCTTTACAAGCCCTTAGCTG
>NZ_JANNDR010000570.1:0-9961 GCF_031378165.1 Chamaesiphon sp. OTE_75_metabat_556 | reverse complement strand
AGCCGGATCTACTCCAGGCGGAACTCGATCGCGCAATAATGCAATTAGGTTAGCCTCTTCACCCGCTGGTGGATGTTGTAATAGTTCGCAGAGGGCACTGGTTTGTTCGGCATCGAGCGGTAATGCGGGAATTCCCAATGCGGCTCGATCGGCTGTATGTTGGCGATATGCTTCTAACATCTTAAAATAGAGCTTCTGTATATAAGTCTCTCTATTTTAATGGGTGGCGGTTACTGGTGAGTGTTTGGGGCGATCGATTTTAATGGTAGGGTAATGAGTTGCAATGACAGATCCAATATTTCAACTATCTCGCGTTTCGGGCGTTCCAGTAGAAAACGATGAGTTACTCTTTGACTTGAAACGTGTTGCAGCATTAATTGGGAGCGAAAAAATCACACAACACAAATATACTGAGATTGGATTATACGACTGTAGCACGCACGTTCGTCGCTTTGGGTCTTGGAATCAAGCACTTCTTGCTGCTGGACTTTCAATTTCAAACCGAGTTGACATTTCGGATAAAGAGTTATTTGAAAATATATTTTGTCTTTGGCAGTATTATGGTTGTCAACCACGCCGAAGTCAGCTTTCTCGATTGCCTTCAACAATTTCGCAATCTCCATATAATAGACGTTTTGGTTCATGGACAGAAACCTTAAAAGCTTTTGTAGAATATGCAAATTCAACAGAACTTGAGCTTATTGAAAAAGCTTCTACTGAAACTGTTCAGTCTTCCCCAACAACTGGACGCGATCCTTCACTTAGATTACGCTGGCAAATATTAAAACGCGATCGATTCACCTGTTGTAGTTGTGGTGCAAGTCCTGCTTTAACGCTGGGTGTTGAGTTACATGTCGATCATAAAATTCCGTGGAGCAAAGGAGGTAAAACTATAATTGAAAACCTGCAAACGTTATGTTCACACTGCAATTTGGGGAAATCTAATATACATGATAGCTAATAAAATTTTTAAGCAAGATGGAATGCTAAACGAATACACTTGATCGACATTTCATTTTTATGGGGAATAATGATAAATATTCGATCTGTCTAACATTCGATCTATCGTGATGTTATTGTCTTTGTGGTAAGGCTTGATTTGTTGGTGTAGCCTCTGGAGCAAGAGGATCGATCGCCCTTGATGAATGGGGTGGATGATTCGATCGACCTACAAACCTGATTTCGACATAGCTATACTCGATCGTCTACAATTGAATGAGATTGAGTATTATCCTTTGAGCTTACACGGAAGATTGTTTATGGTAAACATTACAGTTGATGAAATTCAGCGCGATCCTTCAAAGTATCTGCTTCAAGTAGCAGCAGGTGAAACTTTTTTGATTCTTCAAGCAGATCGAGCGATCGCAGAACTTAGACCGATTAATAATAGTAAACAATTGCGACCATTTGGTTTATGTGCGGGTGAGTTTACTGTTCCAGATGATTTCGATGCTCCGTTGCCAGAAGATATTCTCAACGCATTCGAGGGCAAATGAGAATTCTGCTAGATACACACATCTTTTTATGGTTTATCAGTGGCGATGCCCAATTATCAACAGATGTTCGGGATGCAATTCGCGATCCAGACAACGAGGTTTATTTGAGTGCGATTTCAGTTTGGGAAATACTTGTTAAGTACCAGTTGGGTAAATTACCGCTACCAGAGCATCCCGAAACATATTTACCCAAACAACGCGATCTTCATCAAATTCTCAGTCTTGCTCTTGATGAAAATAGTGTGGCTCAACTTGCAAAACTGCCACCATTACATCGAGATCCATTCGATAGAATGCTCATTTGTCAAGCATTACAAAATGGTCTGACAATTGCGACAGTAGATGCAGCCGTTCGTGCCTACCCAGTTAGTACCATGTAGCAACACAGCGGATTTTGCTAAAATAGGGGTACGGTTAACACCTGGGAAAATAAGTATGATATCACTCGATCAATTGACAGCGGAAATCTTATCCTTGCCTAGTGCATCCAGAGCAATCCTAGCAGACAAGTTAATTGAGAGCCTGGAGTTTGACATCGATACTAGTATTCAATCCGCGTGGAGTACGGAAGCAAAGAAACGTCGAGATGAAGTGCGGGATGGATCTGTGCGGGTAATTCCTGGCGATGATGCGTTAGCACAGGTTCGGAACTCGATCGATCTATGAAATATGTATTTCATCCAGACGCTTTAGCTGAGTATGCTGAAGCAGTTAAATACTATGCAACTCAAAATAGTCAGATTGCTCAAGCCTTTATTAATTCGTTCGCGTAGCGTCGGCTCTGCCGAATCGAGGATGCAGTTTATCGAATTCGAGAATCTGCTACTCGCTATCCTGAGATTGATGAAGATGTGCGCCGATGTATGGTGCGTAAATTTCCCTATGCAGTTCTCTATTCTATCGAGCAAGACTATTTGCTCATCATTGCCGTGATGCACTGTAGTCGCGAACCAAATTACTGGAAGAATCGTCAATCCTAAATCATAATTTTAGATTCGATATGCGATCGACGTTTCATTTTTATGGGAAATAATGATAAATACTCGATCAATCCAACACTCGATTCGATCGTGATTTTATGATCTTTCTGGTAAGGTTTGATTTGTTGGTGTAGCCTTTGGAGTAAGAGAATCGATCGCCCTTGATGAATGGGGTGGATGATTCGATCGGCTGTTTGTTTAAGCCAATCCAAACCGATGATCTCGCGCAAATGCTCGGCGGACATTTCAGTGATGAAGACGATCGAGATATCTGGTTGATGGATGAAGATAATGAGCCAGTCGGGATAGTCTACCTTTGCCCCAGAACGGATGACTTTGAGTATGTGCATCAGTTCTATTACCAGAATAGTGATGAAGAGGAATCCCGAATTTGGGAGTTTAATAGGACAGGAGTCGATCGGATCGTTTTTCGCAATCCACTAAAATAGCTTATTATCAAACTAAAATGCGACACTCGATCGATAGTAATCTTAGAGATAGCTCAATTTTCAGGAGATATATTGTGACTGTTCACTGTCGAGTTGCCACGATCGCCGATCTTGAGATGCTCTTAGAGTTTGTGAGAGAATTTCATGCGATCGAAAAATTGCCATTTGATGAAAATATTGATCGCGATGTACTCAGACATTTTTTAGAAGATGAATCATTAGGCCAAGCATGGCTAGTTCAGCATGGAGATGAAGCGATCGGTTACATGATTTTGACACTGGGTTACGGTTTAGAGTCGCGGGGGCGTGAAGCTTTTTTGGAGGAGTTTTACCTTTGCTCCAAGTATCGCGGTCAAGGGATTGGTACTCAGGCATTAGCATTTGCGGAGAATACCTGCCGAGTTTTGGGAGTCCGAGCATTGCATTTGGAGGTGGATTTTGAAAATCCTGGTGCCCAACGTTTATATGCCAGACGGGGTTATCAATGTTATCACCGATTCTTGATGACTAAACAGTTGGTGGCTCCTGTGCTGTAATTCGTTTGTGAATTAGCAAAAATTACGTTTGCAAGATGCAATGATGGTGTCCACTTAGTACATACACATGACTCCAACTATCTCTAAATCTCGATTGTGGCTGACATTGATGCTATTGTGCGCCACTGAGTTCATGATGGTGCTGGACTTCTCGATCGTCAATGTTGCCCTCTCGGCGATCCAGCAGGATCTAGGTTTCTCACAACCAACTTTGCAATGGATTGTCAGTGCTTACGCGCTGGCTTTTGGTGGTTTTCTATTGCTAGGTGGAAAAACCGCAGATTTGTTCGGTCGTCGTCGCATCTTGATGATGGGACTTGGATTATTTACTTTGGCTTCGCTAGTAGGTGGATGTGCCCAGTCACAATTGATGCTGATTGTTGCTCGGTCTGCACAGGGCTTGGGAGCTGCGATCGTTTCGCCAGCAGCATTATCGATGTTGACGACCACCTTTGCCGAAGGCGCAGCTCGCAATCGTGCCTTGAGCATTTGGGGCGCGATCGCGGCTGGGGGGTTTGCTGCGGGCGTACTGCTGGGGGGTATTCTCACTGATACCCTTGGCTGGCGATCGATCATGTTTATCAATGTGCCGATTGGTTTGCTGATGCTGATACTCATCCCCCTCCTACTGCCAGAAAGTCGAGAGAGATCGGCTCCTAAGCTCGATATTCTGGGTGCAGTCACAGTAACAGCGGGACTGGTGACGCTGGTTTACGTACTTCAGCAAGCGAGCGAAACTGGTTGGGGTTCATTCCATACGTTAATTCTCTTGGGGATCGCCCTATCTTGGTTGGGGGCATTTGTGTGGATTGAATCACATGTACTCTCACCACTGATTCCGCTAAGTGTGTTTCGATCGCGACGGTTAACTGGCACAAACCTGATTAGTTTACTGATGGCTGGGGCGATCGTACCATCGATCTTTGTCCTGACCCTATACATGCAGCAAGTCCTCAACTACTCAGCACTACAAACTGGACTGGCGTTTTTGCCCCACGCGATCGCGGCAATCGTGGCAGCAGCGATCGCTACGCCTGCAGTAGATCGGTTTGGCACCAAAAATACCCTGATCGGGAGTATGAGTATAGGGGGTGTTGGACTATTTCATTTGAGTTGGATTCCCGTCCAAGGTGACTTTGTTCGCGATCTGCTGCCAGGAACAGCACTGACTGGCTTTAGTATTGTGATGGGAATAGTGGCTGTAAAAATTGTCGCTACGACAGGAATCGACGATTGCGAACAAGGGATGGTATCGGGCTTGCTGGCTACTGCCCAGGAGATCGGTGCGGCATTGGGACTAGCGATCGTCATAGCGGTGGCAACCGATCGCACTCAGATAGTAATGTCACGATCGGTTGAAACTGCTGATGCCCACTTGATGGCATTGACCGCCGGATTTAGAGCAGCATTAGGCGTCAGCATGGGGTTTTCGATAGCAGGGTTAATGGTTGCTGTCTTGGTTCTCCAAAAAACTGACTGTCGAACAAAAAACCTGTAAGTAGTTAGATAGCCTCTGCTGGGAGCATTGATGCTCCCAGCAGAGGCTATTGACTTGAAGTGATGACGATCGCCAACCCCAACGAGTATCGATCCTGGCGATCGAGGTGAGCCGATCGGGATCGATCGGGGAATTATAAAATTGGAGAGAATTGAGCGCGATCGAACCGAGCAGCTATGAAGACTACCGATTTTGGGAATAAGCCGTTTGGCACAAGAATTCAACTGACCAAAAGTGGCGACTTTTTTGAAATTTACATTCCGCCGATTGGGTTTCATCCAGTGATTTTTTTTATTGCCCCATTCGCAGTTTTCTGGAATGGGTTTATTGCGGTCTGGACATTAATGGCGGCTCAAATCCCCTTCCCTGGAAATATCTTTGCAATGGCGTTTTCCATCCCTTTTTGGTCGGTTGGTGGCTTTCTCGCTTACATTTGTCTGTTTACTGCATGGGGTAAAACCTACTTCCGGATCGATCGACATGAAGTCTCTCTCGTCAAGACTCTATTCGGCCAAAAAATTAGTCGCGAACAGCCCGAACCCAAACGCGAAATTACCAAGCTGATTTTTACGCGCAAACATCCCAGTCCAAATAATAATGAGGACACAATGGCTGCGCTCAAGATTGAAATTGGGGCAAAATCGTTCCAGATTGGCGGATCTCAAGGTGGAATCGAGAGCGAAGCAGAGGTAGAATGGTTGGCATTTGAGGTTAGTGAGTGGTTGGATAAACCGCTAAGAATTATTGGATCGTCACACTAAATTTGGTTGCTAAACGGAATCCGATCGATCGAGCAAGCGTCCCAACCACCCAAAATCTAATAGTTGTTGCAGCAAAGATCGCTCGCCTTCGTGCTGGAGCAACAACAACGGAATTAGTGCTAGCAGGCGCAGGAAGCTAGAAATCACAAATAAACCCGTTAAGCCGCCGAGCGCGTCCAGCAGATCGAGTCCACCGCCGACAACCGTACCCGCCGCACCTGCAATGCCCGCAATTGCTGCCGCAATCCCAAAATACTGTGATTGGTGGCGATCGTGAGCGATTTCGAGCTGGAGATTGTTGATACACAACTCGATTGCGGCAGTGGCACCACCGTTGAACGCAAATAGTAGGGGCAAACCCAGCCAGAGGGAGAACGAGTCTGTGCCCACACCCAGCCATAGCAAGGGCAATACCGTCATCACCAATCCCATTACTAATAGTGGCAGCCGATGACCGATCCGATCGCTCCACCGTCCGAAGGGCATCAGCAGAGCGAGATTGGCCACCGATGTCAGGCTATTGTAGAGTGTCACCCAGCCGACATCGATCGATAGATCTTTCAATAAGTAGAGATTGAAAAAGGGCGCGCTGAGGTTGAGTGCAAATGTCCAGGCACCCAAACACCAGAGAAAGCCCTGAAAATGTCGATCTTGGCCGATTGTGGCGATCGCCGATTCGGACTGAGTGACGATCTCAGCCGTAATTGGTGTTTCGACAGGGGGATTGGGTTCGATGTTGCGAAGATCTGCTGTCTCAATCCGATCGTGGGGATTGACATCGACCATTTGCTGTTGACAAATAATACTGATAATCCCCGCAACGATCCCGATGCTTAACGCGATCGCAAATCCGGATATTTCCCCATTCGGATCGTTGGCGACTAAAAAACCCGCGATCGCCACCACAATTAAACTGGTTAAATTAGCCGCCGTATTGCGAATGCCAAAATAGCGGCCGCGCAATTGTCTGGGTACCAAAGCCGCCATCCAACTCAACCAAGTCGGACTGCCCAACCCCGCTAAAATGTGGCCGAGGGCGACTACTACCATTGTCAAGATCGCCAGCATTCGATCGTCGAGGAGTTGTTGAGTGTGAAGTACGATACCAACGAGTAACAATACCCACACCAATCGAGCTGGCACATAGATCCGAGTGCAAAACTGCTGCCGACTGGCGGATCGATCGCCCCACCACGCACCGATCGGTTGGACGATATTGGCAATCATCGGAAGTGCTGCCAAGATCCCGATTTCAAATGAATTTGCCTGAAGATCGACGAGGAAATTACTCAGTAAAACGCCACCCGTAAGGTTGGAAAAGATCGCCGCAAACACCCCATCGATCGAGGATGCCTGGAGACTCCGTCGGATTCTACTCGTAGGCGCGCGGGCGGGCGCGATCTCGCGAGCTTCATCAGTCTGTAGCTCGATGGGAATAGCAGTTGCCGCTGTTTTCAGACCTAGATCCACAAGTTACCTCGATCGTCAAATTAATAGCTACCACAATCGTACTCATCTCTAGCAAAATTAGCACAATGTTGCCATTATCCTGGATCGAATGTTCCCGTTCTATCTATCATTGGGATCGAGTCTCTCCGCCAGCGACTAATTCGGGATGACGATTCTCGAACTACAGCCGTTCGCGGAACGTAACGGAGGTAATCGAGCGATCTCGGATTTCCCGCCAGCAATCTGCGATAGTGTGGGAAGATAAAAACGATCGCGTAATTGACAGCAATCTACCGTGGCACAAGTTATTCTCGAAAATATCCACAAAACTTATACTCCGGCTACTACTAAGGATAAGAGTAAAGCCGGCACCGCAAATCTGGCCGTCACCGACAGCGTCCTGCGGCGGATAAATTTGACAGTCAAGCATGGCGAATTCATGGTGCTAGTTGGCGCATCTGGTTGCGGCAAGAGTACGCTGCTGCGGCTGATTGCGGGCTTAGAAACACTGACTGCTGGCAATATCCGCGTCGGTGATACCCTTGTCAATGAATTGCCCCCAAAGGAGCGGAATATTGCGATGGTATTCCAGAGCTACGCGCTATATCCACACATGCGCGTGTATGACAATATTGCCTTTGGACTGCGGCGGAGTCAATCTTTTACGACCTCAACTCTGGCGACCACTACCCAAGGGTTCTCGCCCCAATTTGAAAATTTTTTAGTCGAAATTACCAGAGGTTGGCCGCGCGGTTTTCGGTATATTTCCGCGCGAGAAAAGATCATTGCTAAAAAGGTGCGGCAAGTTGCTGAAATGTTGCAAATCGACGGCTTATTAAATCGCTTTCCCAAGCAACTTTCTGGCGGCCAAAAGCAGCGAGTCGCGCTGGGTCGGGCGATCGCTCGCGATGCTCAAGTGTTCCTAATGGATGAACCTTTATCCAATCTCGATGCCAAATTACGCGCCGAAACGCGTACGCAAATTGTCAAATTGCAACGGCAATTAGGCACCACAACTATCTACGTTACCCACGATCAAACCGAAGCGATGACGATGGGCGATCGCATTGCGGTGATGGATCGGGGGCAAATTCAACAAGTCGATACACCGTTGGAAATTTACAACCATCCTGCGAATATTTTTGTCGCCCAATTTATCGGCTCGCCCCCGATGAATATGATTCCGGTGCAAGTCAAGTTACCACTATCGATCGGGAATCAACAATTTCGGCTGACATTACCAGAAGATTGGGAAGCAGTATTAAATCAATATACGGCCAAGCCATTATTGATGGGGATTCGTCCCGAACATCTCACACTCGGATTGCCAGCTACCAAAAATTTTCACGGGATTATCGAGGAGGTAGAAGCATTGGGTAACGATACTTATATTGGTGTCAAAATTTTGGATTTGGACGGCACGGATCTACACATGCAAGTCCGAGTTTCACCCGATCGAGTTGTGAGTATTGGTGAAGAAGTTTGGCTGTCAGCAACTACTGATAAAATTCATCTGTTCGATCTCGATACTGGTTTAGCACTGCGGATCGATCGAGATTTAGAGTGAATTGGTTTGCAATAATTTAGATCCAAATATCAGATCTGTAGGTTGGGTAGAACGAATGTGAAACCCAACATCCACACGATCGACAATTGGGGCGCATAGTTGTGAGGCTGTGCGTCCGAGTCGATCGCCGTAAAGTCGATCGCAAAGATAACGCCCCAAATCAGCGGCAGCAGTTCCCTTTATCAATGCACCAGCGGTTTTTATCCGTGCGATGCCTTTGGATTGATAGACATCTGTAAAGCAGTCGCAATTGACTGAGGCACTTCCGATTCACACTAATCAGCTATCCATTGCACCACTAAGTAAACTAAAAACATCCAATTAAGCGATATAAAAATTATTACTCCTACCCCAATCCAACATGTTAAAAGTAAAATTTTTTGGATTGCATTGGTGCTCGATTGGCTCCATTGCCAGAAAATAAACACAAGATTTATAGCAAGGAGACCTGCCAGCACAGAAGCTCCTTGCGTCCAAGTATCCTCATTTATACCTTGCATCCATGGTAGCAACGAACCTGCGTTGTAATGAGTCGGCTTGAATGATGAGTCTCTTAAAGGCGAGACCTGATGCACAAAGACAGCACTAAATACTACTAGACGCATGAGAAACCCAAGGGTACCAAGAGCAAACCATTGAACATACTGAGAAGATATATTATGTAGCTTTCTAAAATATCTTGACATAATTTCGCTGTTGCAATGTGTGGAAATACAGATATAAATATAGCAACGATCGGAGGTTGATGTTCTACGCGCAAAGTACTATTTTTTGAGCGCATCCTGACGGCACAAAGCAGCGGAATCGCTCCAAGGCGTCCGAATCGATCGCCGTAAAGTCGATCGCAAAGACAATGTTCCCAATCACAGATAACCTTGTAAGCTAAACATTTCGGGAATCAAGAGCAATGCGTCGAACTACATTATTTTTGTCAAGATTTATGATCGGCCTGTGGGTGATGCTCATCATTAGTTTTGTATCGCTGCTAATATTCAATGCTCCCAGTGTACCGAGTAAGACACCTTTTGCTAGCGTATCCATCCAACCAAACAGTGGCTCAATCGTTTACCTGCCTAATCAAATCTTTACTTGCACAGAAACAAAAGAGCAATTTCAATGCCAGACAAAAATCCAAGCTCGTTTGTTAGACATCAGCCTAACAAAAGGACGTGATTATAAATACTTCCTCAGCAATTGTCGTGCTTTGTACGACGGGCGATCGGTT
>NZ_JANNDR010000511.1:0-2234 GCF_031378165.1 Chamaesiphon sp. OTE_75_metabat_556 | reverse complement strand
TTTGAGGCTTATGCTGGCGCAGTAGAAGTATTTTGCCAGCCGAGCTTTGCCAATGTTTCGCAGATCGAGATCCAGCGCAGTAAGCAAGTTAATATTCTCAGTTTATCCGGTCGCGATCCCCAGCTCAATCTCAATCCCGATTTTTTAAAAACCTTACCTCAAGCTCATATTAATTCATTAGAAACCACTTCAGCTTACGAACTGGCCGATCGATTAACGCGCAGTCAAGCGTGGCAGATTTTTATTTTTAATGGGCATGGCAATACAATTCGATCCACCTCTTCTCCATATCCAAGCCTGCAAGAGGGAATTATTTATCTCGACAATGATACCCCGATCGAGATTAGTAGACTGAAACAAGAACTGCGAGTTGCTGTTGATCGCGGCTTGCAAATTGCTATTTTTAACTGTTGTAGTGGCTTAGGATTAGCCTCACAATTGAGTGATATCGATTTACCATATATTATCGTGATGCGGGAGGTAATTCCTTGCTCGATCGCTCAACAATTTCTCGCAGATCTCCTGACTGAATATAGTCACGGAGCAAGTTTTCCAGCAGCTTTTAAATATGCCAGACAAAGGTTGATTTTAGCTGCTGGAGAATTTGCCAAATTTGCCGATTGGTTGCCAATTTTATTTCACAATCCGCTCAGTCGTCACGTCACTTGGCAAGAACTAACAACATCACCCGCGCCTAGCTTTTTGCCTCCGCAGATTGTTGCTATTTGTCATTATCTCAATCGCCCAAAACATCACCTGCTGACAGCAGTTGGAATGAGTTTAGTTGCCGCTTTATTAGCTACTCACTTGCAGGCTATTCAGCCAATATCTACACTCAAAAATACGATCGCTGATCGAAATCAAATAAGAATCGAGGAGCGAGTCTCATCAGAACCATCTTTTTTATTATCAATCCAATTGCAAGCTACTCAACCAATATCTACCCTCGAACAGTCGATCGTCGATCGAACTCAAATAGCGGTGATGGAGCGAATCTCACCAGAGCCATCTTCAGTCAAGATCATTAATTATGAGCCATTTAGTTCGGGTAATATTATTAATAATGATACCGAACTACTCAAGATTGTCGAACGGGTCGAGCAAGCAATTAAACCTGTCGCCTGGGGCATTGCCCTCAAAATTGAGACAAATTCTCAGCCCAAAATTTTCGATCGCGCGAATGTTATTCCTGAATGTATCGATCGCGCAATTAAGTATTCATGCGATCGTCCGTCATTTGTCACTTCTTTATCAAAACGTTATTTATCACAGCGTCACAACATCGATACATTAGTAGATCGACAGTTGAATTGGAATGCCGATCTACTAAGTCGTGACTTACTAGCGAAAATTTTAACTAAGATCGATCGCACAAATTCTAGTAAGGTCTTGGAATTATCACCTACCGAACTTAAAAAACAGTTTGATGGCAAGTTGATTTTAATCGGCATATTTGACGAACAAGATGCGGTGACGACACCACTAGCCAGATCTGCCATCGAGATCGATCGACTGATTCGCGCTCATCACCCCCGCCAGCCGCTACCACTATATGCGCCGCGATCGCGCGGTGAAAGCTTCTTGTGGGTCTTTTTGTGGTCGTTGCTGGCAGGGCTAACTAGATGGCGACAGCGGTGGCGATTATGGCTACCGATCGCGATCGGCTGTCAAATTTTCAGCACTGGATTATTATTAATCTACGGGCAAGGATTACCGATTTTGATAACGACGATCGCCATGATGCTAGTCAGCACGGCGATCTGGACGATCGATCTCATCGGTCACGATCGGCAATTGGCAACTGTGCATAATTCCCTCCCGCTTGCCCGAAAGATAAATTAAGCACGAGCGATTGTTTCCCGATCTTTAATAAAGGGCATTGCCGATTTCAGATCCATCCATCCATCCCAACTCCCAACTCAATCAACATGAAAACTATTACCATCTGCTCCGCCCTGCTCCTCTCTCTCAGTCTGATTGGTGGAGCCACTATCTTACCGCCACCATTACTTGCCAAAACACCAGCAACGAATACCGCCAACCGCGTCTATGCAAAAGCCAATCCAGCAGTAGTCACGATCCGCAATAATCAGGGGCATGGCAGTGGTTTTATTATTAGTGCTGATGGTTTTGTCATTACCAATGCTCACGTACTTAAAGGACAGTCGGCAATAGTCACGGTGATGATGGCTGATGGTAAAACCGAAATGCCTGCTGATGTCGTCGGCTTCTCT
>NZ_JANNDR010000449.1:0-4549 GCF_031378165.1 Chamaesiphon sp. OTE_75_metabat_556 | reverse complement strand
AATCTCGCAGGTACCAATGCGCTAGCGATGGTACCTGTAGACACGACGACGATCGCGGCGGGATCTACAGTCCGAGTGTTGGTATTGTAGATCCCGCCAGCTCTTGATCCTACTTGGATTTAACCCGAACTCGGACTAATTGTGCTGCGAGTTTAGTCTGCTGTGCGGCGAGCTGGTTGTGGAGCAAGAGTGCGAATACCAATGAGCACGGCACACCAAAAGCAACGATGCTAATTAAGGCATCGATCGATTGTGCTGACTGCTCGGTCGAGATCGCCTCAGTCACAGTTAAATGTTGGACTTGAGCGTTTTGTGGTGCGGTTAGTGCAGTTATAGCAGATGCAGCGATTAGTCCTCCAGAGAGCATGATGCCAAACAAAGCAGGAGTCAGATATTTCATGATGGTGGTGAGGATGCTGGATGAAAAATTCTGTGTTTAACAATAGCATCTTATTCGCAATCTGCAAGACCTGCTAAATATTACTAAAACTTATCAATATCTACGAAATTGGCTGGCACTAATCGGGAGCGGTCATTTCGCCAAGCTGTTTGGTAATACTTACCGCATAATTGTCAGTCATCCCTGAGATAAAATCGATCGCGTGCATGTACGCATGATGCAAAGACCATTCTCGCTGGGGTTGATGGCTGCCCATCAGATTGAGGATGTACCGAGATTTGTCACGGAGCCGCTCGCCATCCCGATAAGTATGCAAATCGGCGGTGGCAGCAATAAAGGCATCGAGCAAAACATCGATCGTCGCATGAGAACCGATCTCGATTTCGATCTTGCGCGGTCGATCGAAGATTTGGGATTTAGCCGTATTTTTAGCTGTATAGATACATTCTTTAATCCGACCGCCACAGGCACCAATCAAATCGTCATACTGGAAGTTGCCAGTTAAGAGCTGCTCTTGTTGTTGCACAAAAGTATCGACAACGCCCTCAATCAGGATATTCATCGCTTTACCACGGGCGATCGCGATCGTGCGTCTGAGCAGTTCTGTCCCCGTACAACTCGTATGTAAAGGTGGAATCGTCTCAAAATCAAACACGATTTCTAAAATACTAATTGCTTCATCATAAGTAATGTAGCCCATCTCAATCCCATCTTCGAGATCGATTAAGGCATAGCAAATATCATCGGCAGCCTCCATCAAATATGCCAGGGGATGGCGACACCACGCTGTAGTCGATCGCTGAATCAAGCCGAGTTCGGTGGCAATTTTGGTGAGAATATCTTGCTCGGTGAGATCGCAGCCAAATTTCTTTTTACCGCTTTTGTGCATGAAATCTGATGTCCAGGGATACTTCAGAAATGCACCTAACGTAGCGTAAGTCAGCCGCATTCCGCCTTCAAACAAATAATATTCCAGCTTGGTAATCACCCGCAATCCTTGAGCATTACCTTCAAAATATTGAAACTCATTCAGTTCGGCTGGCGTTAAATCTTGGAGAAATTCGCGATCGGCATTGACTCTAAACCACTTGCGGATCGCTTCCTCGCCAGAATGTCCGAAGGGGGGATTGCCGATATCATGCGCCAGACAGGCTGCTTGGACGATATCGCCGACATCGGATGGCTCGATCCCGATCGATTTTAATTCTGGGGCGAGTCTTTGGCCGACTTTGGTACCCAAGCTGCGCCCGACTGAGGAAACTTCTAGACTATGAGATAAGCGGGTGTGAATATTATCGTTTTCCGGCAGGGGGTGAACTTGCGTTTTGTGGTTGAGTCGCCGAAATGCACTCGAAAAAATCAGCCGATCGATATCTTTTTGAAAATGACTGCGCCCAACTTCATGCTGTTCTGGCTGAATTATCCCATCTCTTTTGCGAGAAAAAAGCTGTGCCCACTGCATTCGCTCCATGATTAAAGTTATCCCATTCGTGGATTTTGTTGGTGCAGTATCTGAACATGTACATAGCTAGTTTGCATCGACTGACGAGGCGATCGACGATATTAGATCCCTGACGATCGCCAGACCTCTATGCTAACAATTACAGGTTGAATATTAAAGATGGGTCGAAATCGATCGCGATCAAATAATCGACTTACTCGCGATCCGCTGCCCTCCACCATCGATGCCACTGGAATCGATCGTCATCCTTATGTTTAGTCTACCCACAATTCCAATTGTGATGAAGATTGTTACCATCAAATGCAATCGAGGCAATGCACTGCCGATCCAGAAAATCACGACGATCGAGCATTTTTCGATCGCATCGCCTTGTTAGCCACTCTTTAACCGCTCGATCTTAGTTGTCAACAAGGCGAATCGGTAGGAGTAGCATCGGGATAAAAAGTGACGATCGCCTGATCTTCTTTGATGAGGACAGCGGTATAAGTTTGTCCCGAATCGGCATCGACAACTGGAACGGCACAGACAGTTCTCGGTTTAGTTCTAGCTTTAAATGCTAAGGTCGCCGCAATTAATAATTCAGTCGCATCAGTAATTAAAGCATAGCCATTACGCCGATCGACAACTAACCGATTGCCATGTTTGAGTATTACACCGATCGTATATACTGCCCCGGCGATCGCTTCTTCTTGATGTTGATTGTTGGGCAGTTTTCCCGCCAATCCTTGTTCCTGAAGTTGGAGATATCGACCGACATAGTGCATTCCTTTGAGCTGCCCATTGCGGATATTGCCACAAAAAATATGCTCGAAGCCCTGCCGCTTGAACCAGATTTCGGTTAGATCTGCTAAAAATTCAGCATCGGTATTTCTGCCCGAAAAAATCTCACCACCTACGGCTAGTCTAATCTGCTCAAAGATCGCTGGATAAGCTGCCAGTAAAGCCTGGAAATCTTCTGCCAGCACGCGATCGCCTAAATTCCCGCAGACTTGTAAGACATCCCGATCGAAGGTTGATAACTCCGGCGGTGGCGGCGTCAGATCTACCGCACGCCCCTGCGGAAACTGCGGGTGCTCTGGGTTATTTACCCGATCGAAAAACGGCGGTAAATGTGGTTTGCGGCGACGGGGTTTTTCCATGATCTAGGCTTGAGGTTTTAGGCTTGAGGTTTTAGGCTTTAGGCTTTAGGCTTTAGGGAGTAGAGGGTAGTGGGTAGTGAATAGAGTCGAACACCAGCGTCCCCCAGTTCCCCAGTCCCCACCTACTTCCACCAACTCAACCGACTCAGCACTAACGAACCCAAAAATTGTTGCAATCGATCGATCATTGCCGCAAACCAGCCTGTTCTATGTCGCCGCTGCCGCTGATGAGCTTGCCACTCTTGGGCGGCTCGATCGATAATTTCCATATAGCTGGGGGAAAGACAGGGAATATTCGTGAGATCGCTAATTTTCAGTTGTTGCTGGATGGCAACTGCGAGGATTTGAATCAATTCAGGGGCATTTTGACCGATGATTTCGGCACCGAGAATTTTGCCCTGGCGAGTGACAATAATCTGACTGAAGCCACTCGTCACATTGTCTAAAATTGCCTTCGGACAGGTCTTGAAATACTGTTTCAGGATGATGAGATCCCGCCGGTTGCTGGTGGTAGCAGCACCACTAGTCATCCCAACTCGTGCCAAGGGTGGATCGGTGTAAATCGCCCACGGCAGGCGATCGTAACCACTATAGTCAATTTTTCGCTGCCGTTTATTCAAGGCATTAGCAACGGCAATTTTGGCCTCATAACGCTCTAAATGCTGACTGTGATAACCCCCAAAAACGTTGCCGCAGACGCTACCACAAGCGTAAATCTGACGATGGGAAGTACCGAGGTAGCGATCGATCGAGATCCCTTTGTCGTTGTACTCCACACCTACGCCACTGAGATTGAATGATTCGACTAATGGTCGATCGGGTAATGCCACAAAAATTTCGTCGATCTCGATCGATTCATCCCCAAAGATGGCGAATTTCGAGCCATCATCTTGGCTGATATTAGTTACTACCGTCGCCAAATAAATTTGGACGCCATCGGCTTCTAACTGTATCTGGATCTGACCCGCCAGATCTGGATCTTCATAAGGTAAAATCTGGGCAGTTTCGACAATCAGGGTAACTTGGCAACCCAATCTGGCCAATGTTTGCGCCAATTCCACCCCGATCGTTTCCGAGCCAATAATCGCCCAGCGATGCGGAATTGGGCGATCGACTAAGCTCGACAGTCGATCGATCGTCAAGTAACCACTTTCCTGAATGCCAGGAATTAAGGGATAATGCGCCACCGCACCAGTTGCGATCAGATAAGCCCGCGCGCGTAGAGTGCGATGATTAATATTAAATGCCAGATGGGGACGCAGACAAAATTCCCCATTGCCAACGATTGTATCCACTCCCCTAGCGGCTAATAGTGCGGGACTAGATTGTTGTTCGAGTCTGCCCGTCGCCGCATCTGCATATCGCCAGGGATAGTTACTAAGCTGTGGCGATGGTGAGCCGCCTGTCGGGATCTGCCGATGGGGACGCTGCGCTGTAGCAATCTGCGCCAATGCATACGGGTACAAATCGCGCTGAAAGTGGTGTCGATCTTCAAATAATGATGACAAAATTAAGGCCACCCGTGCCTGTAATTCTACAGCCTCGATC
>NZ_JANNDR010000421.1:0-11135 GCF_031378165.1 Chamaesiphon sp. OTE_75_metabat_556 | reverse complement strand
CGTTGGCGGAGCCTCTCCCCGGAGAATCGCTTTTCTGACGGGTGCCGCTGGAGCCGATATCGGTTACTGGCTGACTGGCGATCCATTTTGGGCGCGGGCGGCAATGTGGTTAATCGGTTCTGGCTTCATCGCTGGACTAGTTGCTGCCCTCACGGGGATGCTAGATTTCGTGCGGATCGATCGTGTCAAAAAGCATAGTGCTGGCTGGATTCACATGGCAGGTAACGTCACCGCCTTAGCCTTAACCTTCGTCAACTGGTACTTGCGTTGGGATAACGTCGAAGCTGCAATTCTACCCACAGGCATCATCATCTCGATCGTTGTCGCTTCACTACTCGGTATTACTGGCTGGTATGGTGCCGAACTAATTTATCGCCACAAAATTTCCGTTATTGGTGCTAGTAGTCGGCACGAACCATAATCGATAACTTAGCGAATGGCAGATCCCCGACTTCTTCAAGAAGTCAGGGATCTAATGGTATAAGAAAATGCAAAAATTTGACTACAACCTCGATTTTAGAACGATCGACTTTCGCCAGCAACCCGAACTCTATCGCATCGGCAAAGGCGAGCAAGGGGTATTACTCGTACAGCCCTACAAAAACGAGATCTTACCCTACTGGAAATTCCATACCCCTGATATCGCCCGTGAATCCGCCCAAAAGATCTACAGTTTATTTCTCGAAGATAAAGCTAGCCAAGATTTCGTGGGCATGGATATGGCGCGCAAATTCTTGCAAATGGGCTATACCCGATCTCGTCGCTATGCCAATCACAAATCGGGTCGTAAATATGCCAAAGATTCTCAGCTAATTCTGCCAAACGTCGAAGATCCACTTAAAGCAGAATCGGCCCAGATCTTCGCTGAATTTTGGCAATTAGCCAAAACAGATGCTGCATATCTAGTGATGCTTGATCGCCACGAACGGCAATCGGCGGCATGATGGCTGCAAGCGATCGCCACACTATTCAATATTAACCATTAACTGTTAATAGTTGGATTTTTGACGCTATGAGGCTAATTAACACGATCGCACCCAAAGTTCTCCGAAAATAATTGACACCTTGAAATAGCTCTAGGATTGCCCATGTAAACAACGCTCCAGTCGCTAAAAGGTCTAAGCCAAAGTTAATCTGACCAGTCTTAAAAACTAGCTGCGACAAACTAGCCGCCAACCAAATCAAGATCGGTACATTAGGTGGTTGACCAATGACGATTTCTCCATTCTTGTCTCGAAAAAAATTGTCAAAGAATGCGTTATTCATGGATAGCTAGGATTTTAATTAATTCGGGGTATTTAGGCGACGAAATGCCACTCGATTGAGTCGATCGGTGATTGTTTTAGTGCCATCACTAATTCGCAATCGGTCTCGAATTTCATCTGAGTGAGATAACAAGCATCGATGCAAACCGTAAACTCTTTGTCTGCAAACGGCCACGGCTTGACCGTCAGCGTATCATCGCTGCGTTGCAAAATATCGTGCCGCTCGCCAGTCGGGCCAGTAGCAATTTCTAGCCACCGTTCGCCGTCAGGAAGCTGTCGCTGACACAATATCAACGATAGTCGATCGTCTCGATCGAATGCGCTGTCAGATCCGATTTGCACCAATATCCTGCAATTTGGGCGGCTAGAAGGGCATGAGCGCGGTGGTAAATAATCTCCCAGGTTATCTGTGAGGTTAACTATCATTCAATTGGGCAATGCTATCCGTCCTAACTATTAGTTTGCATGTTGTGATTTACCAGCTTCTTGAACGTCGTGTTCGGTTTTGAGCCGCGACACCACGTTGTAAGCATTGGCTTTGGGTGGAGCGGCATCTTCTTCGATCCCTTCAGTCGGGCCGCCGATCTCCTGCCAAGCAGCTAGACCGCCCATGATGTGGGTGACGGCTTCAAAGCCAGCTACTCTGAGCATCTGTGCTGCTGCATGCGCTCGATCGTCAGTGTCACCGTAGATGTAGATATCGTGCTGGGGTTGGAGTGTGGATTTCATCTGATCGAGTTGCTCGATCGGCATCGAAATTGCCCCAGTGATGCGCCCTTGGTTGAATGCTTCTCGATCGCGAATATCGATAATCGATAGGGCGGGTTCTGCCCATTCTAGCCGCGTTTTCAGGTCGTAGGCCGTCGATTCCTCTTGGAGGATCACGGGTGTGGGCGTGAGTTTGGACAAAGCATCTTGGACGCCTTCAACAATGTCATGTAAATCTGCCATGAATATTTGGTCATAAATTTCAATCTTGCATTTACAGCATGGCAGTATCCTGCGGGAATCTCTTCTACCGAATGGTAGATCGTGATCGGGATGTTGGTGATCGCGGGGCAGAAGCGATCGAATATCTTGCTGTCATATGTAGATTTTTCAGCTATTGAGGTAGCACTTTTTACACCAATTTCATCATAGTCACCAGGTTAATACGATTTGTAGATTGAGATGTTTCTCGCAAAATCTTAAATATTTATCTAGATTAACGCAAGACTAAAATGCTCGAATAGCGGCAGAACAAGAACGCGATCGATTCTTCAATCTGTCGATCGATCAGTTGCAGTCGGCGAACTAATTGTGGAAACGATCGATTCCCTAGCACCACCACCGACTTTCCAGCTCGCGATCGCCAAAAATTTACCGATTCTCCACGCCAGGCGGCTGTTGTTGAGTCAAGTATTTGCCAATCCGATCGGTAACGCCATCAAGCATCAAGATCGCATTGAGGGGGCAATCCACATCGGTAACGCCGAACGCAGCGATGTATATGAATTTGCGATCGCCGATGATGACGCTGGCATCCCACCGGAGCAACACGATCCAGCAATTCCAAATTCAAAATATTTTACGATTCTCCACCAACGATCGATGCAATTTTACTCGATTATCATTTACCCGATGGGGATGGGCTAGAATTTTTAGTCGCATTAGCCGCTGGTAGCGATCGGATGGCTCCACCCGTCATCATGTTGACAGGGCAAGGGGATGAACGGATTGCCGTTCAGGCGATGCGATTGGGTGTCCGGGATTATTTGGTCAAGAGCGATCTGACACCAGAGCTGTTGCAGTTGGCGGTGCGAAATGCGACGATCGACAAACCAGGCTCCGCCACCGCAAACCGCTGGCAGGGGCAATTGGCTGAGAGCGGAGATACTCCGGCACAGCAGCGCAACCAAAGCAGTCGAACATCTGTTCGACAGATGTTCGACTGCTTTGGGATCTACTCGGCGATGCGTGACTCGTCTGGGCAGATTAGCGACTTCCGGTTTGACTATCTCAATGAATCAGCACTAGAAAGCAATCAGATGACTGTTGACGATTTGGGCAAAGGTGTATGTGAGCTGTTCCCGAACATGCGGGAGTCGGGATTGTTTGCAGAATACGTGCGGGTGGTCGAGACAGGAGCACCACTAATTAAAGAAGACTTAACTTATACGGATGTCTTTGGGGGTCACAGCCTGACTCGTGCCTATAGCCTTCAGATCGGTAAATTAGATGATGGGTTTACGGCTTGCTGGCGAGATATCATCGCCCAAAAACAAGCCGAACTCATGCTGTGTGCTGAGAACGATCGGATTACCAATATCTGGGAAAGCATGACCGATGCCTATGTCAACCTCGATCAAGATTGGCGGATCGTCTATACCAATCGCGCGGCAACGACCGCCTTTTGTCAATTAACTGGTCTAACATCTGAAGAATTTTTGGGTAAAACCCATTGGGAAGTTTTTCCCAGTTTGGTAGGAACGATCGTCGATCGGGAATATCACCGTGCGATGACCGATCTAGTGGCGGTACATCTGGACGTATTTTACGAGCCAACTAGGACTTGGCTTGAGGTTCATGCCTATCCTTCGGACGCAGGCTTGGGGGTTTATTTTCGAGATATTACCGAACGCCAGCGGCTCGCAGCGGAGCGGCTCGACGCGGAGCAAGAGCGAGATCGCTTTTTCAATTTATCGATCGATATGTTGGCGATCGGCAGTTTTGATGGCTATTTCACGCGATTAAATCCCGCATTCGAGCAGATTTTGGGCTTCACCAATGCCGAGCTGATGGCTCGACCATTTATTGATTTTGTGCATCCCGACGATCGCGCGCACACGATCGCTGGTGCTCAAAGTTTGACCCAAGGCGATCGGGTAGTTAATTTTGAGAATCGCTATCGGTGTAAAGATGGTTCCTATCGCTGGATCTCGTGGAGTGCGATGCCATACGTTCAGAGTAATGCCTGGTATGCGATCGGGCATGATATTACCGATCGCCAACAGATCGATCGCGACTTGCGCGAATCCCAGGATCGATTGCGGGCGGGGATTGAAGTGGCGGGTGTGGGTTTAGCGAGATTTGACTATGCCACCAATCTGGTCGAACTCTCGCCCGAAGCTGCGATGATGTATGGATTCGACCCAGATACATCATTCGTCACCCGCGCACAGATCCATGAGACATTTCACCCCGACGAACGCGCCACCCTCGAACAGACGATCTCCCAGTTGCTCGATCCAGCGGGTAAGGGTTGGTTTGCCCAAGATCATCGGGTCGTCTGGCCGAATGGCGAAGTCCGCTGCTTGAGCGTTCGCAAACAAGTCTTTTTCGACCGTGCGGGCACAGTTGAGATCCCCCTTCGGGCGATTCTTGCGGCGATCGACATTACCGATCGCAACCAGACTCTCGCCGATCTCGAAGCCCGAAACCAGGAGCTAGACAGCTTTGTTTACATTGTGTCCCACGATCTCAAAGCTCCCCTCCGCGCTGTTGCCAATCTCTCTGAGTGGATTGAAGAAGATCTCGCAGGTGCGCTCACAGTCGCCAATCAAGAGCAAATGATGCTGTTACGGAGCCGAGTATATCGGATGGAATCAACGATCGATGGACTGCTCGACTATGCCCGGATCGGTTGCACGGATGATCTCAATGAGCCAGTTGACATCGCCCAATTGTTAGCGGAGACGATCGATCCGCTGGCAGCACCGCCGACATTTACGATCTCGATCGCCCAAAACCTGCCCACGATCGACACCAAGCGACTGCTACTGACTCAAGTATTTGCCAATCTGATCGGCAATGGCATCAAACATCACGATCGCGTGGATGGATCGATTCAGATTGGGATTGCCGAACGCGATAATTTCTATGAATTTACGATCGCCGATGATGGCCCAGGCATTGCACCGGAGCAACACGATCGGATGTTTAAAATCTTCCAAGCGGTGAACCCCCAAAAGCGATCGGATAGTACGGGCATTGGCCTGGCGATCGTCAAAAAAATTGTCGAAGCTGAAGGTGGCACCATTTGGCTAGAGTCCCAACTGGGTGAGGGTACCACCTTCTATTTCACTTGGCTGCAGCGGTCTTGAGCTAACGTGCATACACATCTCTTGAGAAAAGTGAAATTGGTGTGTATCCCCCTCGGTACTAGACTGTACTCAGTTCGATTTCGTCTAACAAAACGATGGTTTCCGGGCCGATTCTACCAAATTGAGGTTCCACCCCTTGCGGCATCTCGATCGCATATTTTCAATTACCATGCTCAAATTTAAAGCCTTTGATAACACCTTCTCCACCAGCAAAACTCACATGTTGGTTTCGATCGAATCGGTGATTTGCGATAAAGTTTTTTGACATCAGTCAAGCTCGGCTATCTGGATGTTGACACTACCAATTACAACACAAAGATATATATTGTCTTCTCTATATTTATAGGTAGATCGAGCGATATTATGTACGCTTTGATTTCTTTTATTGGAAGCTTTTAAAAGCTATGAATACACAAACAAACATGTCCAGGAATATACAGAAGTCAAAAATATTGATCGATTATTCTAGGTAACGATTTCCATAAACTTACGCACCACTGCAAAAGCTTGAAACTGCTGGAGAGCAATCATCATCAAGATGATTGCGGCCGAAATCTATCGGAATAAACCGAGAATTGATCTTCTAGTCACACTTGTTGTTACATATCGCATTGAAAAAAAATTGTAGACCTGATAGGCTGAGTGCATACGATCGAGTTAGATCGTATCAACCGATCATTTACAACACCTTTTGTTGTTGTCACTGAAAATGATGCTTCCGACCATTACAGTGCTAATTGTTGAAGATTTGCTAGTAAATCGAGAGCTATATCGATATTGCCTGCTTGATGATGTAAGCTGCGCTTACAGCGTATTGGAAGCAGAATCAGTGGCCGAGGGACTGGAATTGTGCCGGACGAGATCGATCGATGCCATTTTGCTTGACTACTCGTTGCCCGATGGGGATGGGCTGGAGTTTTTAGAGACATTGGCCATTCAAAGTAATCACAATAGTCCATCGGTCGTGATGATGACGGGGCATGGCAACGAAAGTATCGCCGTGCGAGCGATGAAACTCGGTGCCCATGATTATTTAGCCAAGCACAAATTTACACCAGAGCTATTGCGATCGACCATGCGTAGCGCGATCGAAAATGCCCGTCTACGGCGGCAACTGCGACAACGGGAAGAGCGGTTTCAGGCATCTGTCGAAAATATGCTCGAATGCTTTGGGATCTACTCGGCACTGCGCGATGATGCTGGACAGATTCGCGACTTCCGGTTTGATTATCTCAATGCCGCTGCCTTAGAGAGCAATCAGATGACCGCAGCCGATTTGGATCGAGGACTGTGTGATGTGTTTCCGGCGATTCGGGAGACAGGATTGTTTGCTGAATACTGTCAGGTTGTAGAGACGGGCACACCATTAGTCAAAGAAGATTTAGTTTACTCAGATGTGTTTGGGGGGAAAATACTTACTAGAGCTTACAATATCCAGATCGCCAAATTAGATGATGGATTTGTGGCTTCCTGGCAAGATATCACGGCTCAAAAACAAGTTTATTTGGCGCGGATCGCCGCCGAACAAGAACGCGATCGGTTTTTCAATTTGTCGATCGATCTGCTAGCAGTTGCCAATTTTGATATCCATTTCACTCGCTTAAATCCAGCATGGGAAAAGCTGTTAGGTTTCACGATTGCAGAGCTAATGGCTCGACCTTTTATCGACTTTGTGCATCCTGAAGATCGAGCGACTACACTAGCTGCTGCCAAGCAAGCCAGCAGAGGAGAAATGGTGACTAGTTTTGAAAATCGCTACCGCTGCCAAGACGGATCTTACCGGTGGCTGCTATGGAGTGCGATGCCGTATGTCGAGCAAGCGTTATTTTATGCGATCGCTCATGATATTACCGATCGCAAACAAGCCGAAATTGACCTCGCATGGCGCAATCAAGAGCTAGATAGCTTTGTGCATATTGTCTCCCACGATCTCAAAGCACCCTTACGGGCAATTGCCAATCTCTCCCAGTGGATTGAAGAAGATTTCCAAGGCGCAATTTCGGCACATAGCCAACAGCAAATGACCCTGTTACGCAGTCGAGTATATAGCATGGAAGCCAAGATCGACGGACTGCTTGACTATGCCCGCATTGGCAAAACAGATGCCGAGAGCGAGCTAGTCGCTACCGCTCAACTAGTAGCAGAGATAGTCGAGATACTCGCGCCTGCGCCCACATTTACGATCTCGATCTCCCCAGCTCTACCGATCCTATCTGCCAATCGCTTGTTATTGTCGCAAGTGTTTGCCAATACGATCGGCAATGCGATCGAGCACCACGACAGAACTGATGGCTTAATTAAGATCTCCTGCCAAACCCGCAGCGATTGCTATGAATTTGCGATCGCCGATGATGGCGTCGGGATTGCCCCAGAACATCACGAGCGGATCTTTGGGATTTTTCAAGCCATGAATCCCCAAAATCGATCGAATAGTACCGGCATCGGACTCGCGATCGTCAAAAAAATCGTCGAAGCTGAAGGTGGCACCATTTGGCTAGAATCCCAGATGGGTGAAGGGACAACCTTTTATTTTACTTGGCCGAAGCCGGGTCGATCCGATCTTGGGGACGGGGAGACGCTTGCCGCCAAATTCTCCACCATCTATCCTCTACCCCCTAACCTCTCTCGTTCGGTAGAGGAAAAAAGCTCGAATTTCTCTGATAATTCAAAGGAAAGTAACTTGTAAACCAAACCTAAAGTAAGGATGCAAGTAGAGGAGAATGCTTTGACTGCCATCCGTTTGCCCGCACAGCTAGTAGCTCTGGCCTCCGAACTCCAGCCCACCCAACTCAACCTGGACGATCTACTTCAACAAACAGTTGCAATCGCCAGTTTTTGCGCTCAAAATGCAGCGGCGATCGATCGGCATGGAGCTGATCCCGCCCGCGAACTAGAATCGATCGCCAGTGCTGGTTTATTAGTGGCACCGTTAGCACCCAATTTTGGTGGCTTGGGACTGGGAATCGAGACTAGTTCGATCTCCGAGTTGCTTCAGATTTTAAAAGCGATCGGGCGCGCGAATTTAGCTGTCGGGCGCATTTATGAAGGTCATGTGAATGGGTTGCAACTCCTCCAAACCTTTGGCACGCCGTCTCAAATTGCCACATACGCCCAGGATGTTCGCGATCGACACAAAATCTTTGGTGTCTGGAATGCCGAGGCCGAAGATGGCGTCAAAATCCTCCCGCTCGGTGATGGCAAATATCGCTTAGAAGGTGCCAAAACCTTTGCGACTGGCTGCGGCTGTGTCGATCGACCCTTTGTCGGCGGCACCTTACCCGATGGCCAATGGCAACTGTGTATCGTGTCGATGGAGGAAGTCACCACGGCGATCGATTCTGATTGGTGGCAACCAGCGGGGATGCGAGCGACAGCTAGCTACAAAGTCGATTTTACAGGTGTCATCTTAGACCACAGCGAACTGATCGGGCAACCTGGAGACTACTATCGCCAACCGTGGCTGACAGCGGGCGTAGTCCGGTTCGCCGCCGTCCAGCTCGGCGGTGCCGAAGCTTTATTTATCGCCGCCCGTCAATTTTTGCAATCGATCAATCGAACCAAAGACCCCTACCAAGAACAGCGGTTTGGCACGATGGCGATCGGCCTTGAAAGCGGCCAGCTCTGGCTCCAAGGTGCTGCCGCCCAACTCCAGCAGTACCATTCCATTTTCGCTGGCGATTCGGCACTCCCCAACCCTAGAGCGCAGAGCCTGGTTGCTTATACCAACATGGTACGCACCGCGATCGAGCAAATCTGCATGGACGCGATCCAACTGGCCGAACGCTCGGTCGGCACGCGTGGATTGTTGCCACCGGAGCCGATCGAGCGGATCGTCCGCGATTTGACCCTTTATCTACGTCAACCAGCTTTTGATGCCGCGCTGGCCAGCGTGGGTCGCTATGCGCTCCAAACCCCCGCGACCGAACCACTGTGGAGACATGAACCAACTACCCCAAAGTTTTAACGATCACATGACAGACGAGGGTGAGCGCGATAGTCTCGATGAACCCGATCCCCTCACCCCCGCACCCAGATTTGGCCGGAGGGATCGCAAATTGCTGCCAATGAGTGGGGACGCTAGCACCAGCAAGCTGTTATTGGCCGATCCCAAGCAGCTACCACTGCGAGACCTCAGCAAGATCTCCCGCCAACGCGTGGTCGTCGTCGCGCCCCATCCCGATGATGAAACACTTGGTTGTGGTGGCGCGATCGCCTTAATGTGTGCCAAGGGCTATGATGTCAAGGTTTTGGTCGTCAGCGATGGCACCCGATCGCACCCCAATTCGCAACAATACCCCGCCCCCGCCCTTCGCGCGCTCCGCGAGCAGGAAACGATCGCCGCACTAGAGATTTTAGGGATCGAAGATCGATCGCGAGTAACTTTCTTAGGTCTGCCAGATGGCGCGGTACCAAGTATTACTTCGCCAGCTTTTCAGATCGCCAAATTACGTTGTCAACGCTATTTAAAACAGACGTTACCAGATACGATTTTCCTGCCGTGGCGTGTCGATCCTCATGCCGATCATCGAGCGACTTGGCAACTAATTCAAGCCGCAATCTTGAGCCTGGGGATCTCACCCCAACTAATTGAATATCCGATCTGGGATTGGGATCTTCAGCAGCAGCACAGCAGTCCAGATCTCGATCAGATCTCTGGCTGGCGATTGGATATCAGTCAAGTATTGCCACTAAAAACCCAAGCGATCGCGACTTATCGATCGCAACTAGGTGAATTAATCGTTGATGACCCAGTTGGTTTTTATTTGACCCCAGAGTTACTAACCAATTTCACCCGTCCTTGGGAAGTTTATTTTGAGGAAATATGACAAAATCACCTAAATCTCGATCGCTAACTACGGATTTCTTTGAAGCTCTCTATCGCGAAAATCCCGATCCGTGGCAGTTTGCCACGAGTGAGTACGAAGCTCAAAAATATGCCACCACCCTGGAGGCATTACCGCGCGAGCGATATGCCGCTGGATTTGAAATTGGCGGCTCGATCGGGATTATGACCGAACAATTAGCCCAGCGATGCGATCGATTATTATCGATCGATGTGTCTAGTATCGCCCAATCACAAGCTATCCAGCGATGCCAGCATCTCACCAACATCGATTTCCAACTGATGTCAGTACCGCACCAATTTCCAGATGATGCTTTCGACTTGCTCGTCCTCTCCGAAGTTGGCTACTACTGGTGCTGGGACGATCTTCACAAAGCTCAAAATCTGATCCTCGATCGCCTACAACCGCAGGGACATTTGCTCTTAGTCCATTGGATTGTCGATGCCAGAGTTCTACCACTAACTGGTGATGAAGTTCACGATTCTTTTCTGGAACTCGTACCCGATCGATTCAAGCAAATCCACAGTTTAACAACCGATAAATATCGACTAGATCTATTAGAAAAAGTCTAACTAACGTGAGTTTGGGTTAAGGATTTCCGATTAATCCGATTAATGACTCCTGGCTTCGTTTTTGAACCGCTCCAAAAAATCAAACCCAACCCACAGACCGATTCCCATTGCCAAGCTAATGCGTTCGCGTAGCGTCTCGTAGCGAAGCGTCTCCGAAAGGAGAAGAGAAGCGCGCCCCGCTACTCACAAGTCGAACCTTACGCAGGGGAGTTTGAGAGGGCGGCGACCCAAATCACGCGGAGGTTTCCTCCGCATGTGTTTGGGTCAAGACGCGTCCCGCCTCCTCAACGGGGGGACTGGGGGTCGGAGCGATGCGCGCTCGTTGGGTTCCCCAACGGTTTAGCGCATCAAGACAACCCCCAGATCCGGGTT
>NZ_JANNDR010000031.1:0-7205 GCF_031378165.1 Chamaesiphon sp. OTE_75_metabat_556 | reverse complement strand
GCCGATATTAATCTGCAAAAGCACGGCATACGGTTTTCCGACGCTGAAGCAGTCTTGTTCGATCCGAATGCTCTTTCCTTTGAAGACACAACTGCTCAAGGCGAACAACGGTTTATTGTGATCGGTATGGATCATCTCTGGCGGTTGCTAGTTGTGGTTTACACCGAGCGAGGCGATCGTACACGACTTATTTCAGCCCGTCCAGCCACTCGTTCTGAGAGAAATAACTATGAAAGCGGAATATGATTTCAGTGAAGCTAAACGGGGTGCAGTGATTCCTCAAACAGGTAAAACTCGCATCACGATTTATATTGATGACGATGTGTTAGAGACATTTCGAGAACGAAGTGATACTGCTGGAAAAGGCTATCAAACCATTATGAATGAAGCCTTGCGGGAATATCTTGATAAAGTGAAGCAACCTCTAGATGAGGATACATTACGCCGAGTTATCCAGGAAGAGCTTCGTGCAGCAAAATAATTGAGCGTCTAGATTAGCGAAAAGGAACGTAAAGCGGATGAATCAGATCTCTGAAATGGATGATGAATTGTGCCCCGAATATGATTTTACGCAACTTACTGTTATCAATCTTGGACAGGGACGCAAAAAAACAAGCCTAACTGAACCGTCAAATCCTAGAGAGGTAAGCGATCATTGGACAGAAGATCGATCAGATGTTACCAATTTTTCATTGCAGTATGCGGATGCTATTTTCAAAGAAATAAACTAGCAGAAACCTGAAAGTATTCACCAAGAGCCTTAGCTTGGATTGGATCGATCGATCGTTTACCATTAACAATTTCACACACAACTTCTTGAGAACCGATCGATCCAACCAGATCGGCTTGACTAGTACCACTATATTCCATCAGGTGTAACAAAGCCGCATGAGGAGTGACATCACCCATTGGATAATGCTTACCTTCATAGTCTTCGATCAATGTCACGATTAACGATAGGAATTTTGACTCTTCATTACTTAGATTGCGATTGGCAACTAAGGGTTCAGCAATTGCTAGGGATCGATCGTACTCTGCTTCTGTCGTAATAACTTCAGGGACGAAATATTATAATAAATTCATGTATTAATTTTCACATTTATCGACTAAAAAACCTGCGCTAGAGGCAAAGCCAAAGCTTTTCGCATTTCCTGTAATAATGATTCCAAAAACATCGAGTCATTCGTTACATCTGAAATTTCATCCTCAGTTAATTCTTCCGAATCCAATTGATTTTGATAGGCTGCGATCCGAAATTCTAATGCTTCAGCGATCGATCGCATTGCCTTTGGTGATAAGTTCATCATGCTAATTTTCCTCAACTTACTTTATAAATATAGACTATCAACTGACTCTAGAACACGCTGATATTCATCCAATGGCATCGAATAGCTCGGCTCCCATAGCCAATGATTCCCATAATCATTTACAACTCTAAGCTCGCTGGGAATCTCTGCTTCTAAATCCAGTTTCCACCAGTTTTTGCCAATTCCTCTAACGGAGAACGTAGAAATACCTCCTGAATTTGCAGCTACCCACATCTTCCCATCCGCTTCATACAGATCGATATCCTTTGCTCGGATATTCTCCATTCTAGAAGAGATCGCATTTCCCATGCGATACAGATCGACTGGCATTTTCCTCACAACATCATTTTCTCGATATTTAGATTATATTTTAATCGATCGTTGCGCTAACAGCCCGATTTGTTGAAATTGGATACTCGATTCCGCCAATCGGACGCTCTGCGAACGAAATGCGATCTGGTTCGATCTTTGGCGGAGACTACTGGCGGTAATCTAGAGATATCGATTGCGAACTACTCGATCGAGTAAGCTTAAGAAGCTATTGCAGCATGTGGCTCCCACCGAATGGTAATAAAACTATGCAAGCCCAACTTTATATCTATTTAGCTGCGCCTTTATTTACTAAGGGCGAACAAGATTTCAATCTTCGCGTGTGCAAATACCTGACAGATAATGGTTATCAAGTATTTCTTCCACAGCAAGAATGCGCCCAAAAGCAAGATGCAGAAATCTATCAAACCTGTCTGTCGGGGCTGAAAGCGGCAGCAATTGTTGTCGCGATCGTCGATGGGGCTGATGCGGATAGTGGTACTTGCTGGGAATGTGGATATGCTGTCAGTCAAGGGATTCCAGTTATCGCCGTGAGAACGGATTTTCGAGTTTCGGGCGATACCAAAGGCTTTAATGCGATGATTTACTATAGTGCTGCGAAAATCATTGATGGTAGCGATCGATTCCTAGAGGAAATTGTGAGCGAACTTAAAAGATTCGGATTTTAAAATTCAATTCCAGCTTGGGCTTTGACACCTTGCTCGCGGAAAGGATGTTTAATCATTGTCATTTCGGTAACTAGATCCGCGACATCGATCAGACTTTGGGGTGCGCCTCTACCAGTGAGGATGACGTGAGAGAATTCGGGTTTTTGGGCTAGTCCTGCGATGACGACTTCGGGGCTGAGATAACCTAATTTGAGGGCAATATTCACCTCATCTAGTAATACCAATTGATAGTTCGGATCGATGATATAAGCCAATGCTTGCTCCCACGCCCGTTCGGCGGTAGCGATATCGCGATCGCGATCCTGAGTATCCCAGGTAAACCCTTCGCCCATCGCCTGGAACACTAACTGGTCGCCAAACCGCTCTAGCACGGCTTTCTCGGCAGGTTCCCAGGCACCTTTGATGAATTGGACGATCGCGACTTTGTAGCCGTGTCCGAGGGATCTGAGCACCATGCCCAGTGCGGCGGTAGTTTTGCCTTTGCCCGTTCCGGTGTTGATGATTATCAAGCCTTTTTTGTCGATCGACTGCTCGATCCGCTCGGCTTGTACCTGCTGCCGCCGCTGCATCTTTTGTTTGTACTGTTCTTCAGTGAGATGGGTCATTTAGCAGGTTAAGGTATGGAAGTAGGTTGTATGAGTATATAATCTAGGCGATCATCCAACATTTTTACAAGCATCGCTACAACAATTGACACAGACTTAAGTTAACTATCGATCGCACGCTTTGTCACGATGCTCTACCTAAATTCTCTTCAACATCACCATGAGCGACGATCCTCCCCACGAACTACACCTACAAGTACCCTGCAAATTTCGGGCGATCGCCGCAGTTATACATGCTATATTTGCAATCCCGATGGGACTTATTGTGACATTTTATCTATGGATGCTATTCGTTGGTAGTAGCGAGATGAGTAGTAATACAAATCAGGTATTGACGATCGTGTTTTACTTTATCTTCGTGAGTTTGCCAATAATGGCGATCTGGCCGATAATTAGCTGGGTAATGTGGCTAGCAACGAGAGCCATCCATCCTTTTGTCGATCTAGCTGGTCGCGATGTGCTTAATTACACGTTGGGTAATTTAATCTCAACACTTGGATTGACTATTCTACTTGTTGTTGTCAGTCGCTCTTTATACATGGTGCCGTATTTTCACGAGGTAAGTTTTGGGATACTTAACTTTGTAGTGGCTGCTTTTGTGATGAATTCGATCGTTTCTGGTCTGTTCGCACTCAGAGGCGATCGCTATCAAAGTATTTTAATTCATCCTTTTGTGCGAGCTAAATAATCAAGATTTTTTTTGCTAACTACTGTCAAATCTTTACCCGTAATTAACTTTGCCATCTGGACGCACCCACGATCGAGTAACTCTCTGGAGTCTGCCACTAATTGCTGGCGGGACACTGTATGCGACTGCCCGTGCAGATTTGGCATTTTGGGTATCGGGTGGTTTTTTGTTTAGTGGGTTGATATTTGGGCCAGATCTAGATTTGTACTCGTTTCACTACAAACGCTGGGGGCTGTTGCGGTGGATGTGGCGACCATATCAAAAAGCCATTAAACATCGATCAATTTGGTCACATGGCCCGCTAATTGGCACGATCGGGCGGATTTTATATCTAAGTTTATGGTTGAGTTTATTTGGTCTAATTTATTTAGAGATAGCTCGTTTAGCTGGCTTTAAGACATATAACGAAGAACAGCTATTGACAATTTTTCAGCAGTCGATCGCTAGCAATTATCCAGTTTATTTAGCACTATTTTGTGGTCTAGAATTAGGTGCGATGAGCCACTACAGTAGCGATTGGTTGGTATCGACATTCAATCGACTTGTAAATCGTGGTGTTCGATCGAAAGCTTTAGATCGGCAAAAAAAAATGCCTGTCAGACAGGCAAGAAAGGAACGAATTAAGTGAAGCGAGTTGGGAGTTGCAGTACCACCGTATGGGAGTTGGGAGCAATTATAGACATAAATCAGCTTTGCTTCCAACTCCTGCTTGTCGATCGTTAGACGATTTCCAGTACTTCCCCTTTGATCATCCGCTTCGCGGCATCGAGCAGAGCTTCTTCGAGGTAAGGTTTGATGAAGTAGCCGCTGGCACCGAGCTGGGAGGCGATCTGACGGTGTCGATCGCTACCGCGTGAAGTCAGCATCGCGACAGGTACCTTGCTCAGAGCAGCATCTTTCTGGATGCGGGACAGGAATTCGAGTCCGTCCATCCGTGGCATCTCGATATCGCAGAAGACGATATCGCAGGGCAGACCGGCTCTGAGTTTGTCCCAGGCTTCTTGACCGTCGCGGGCTTGTTCGACACGGTAGCCGGCTCGTTTGAAGGTCAATGAGAGCAATTCGCGGACGGTGATCGAGTCATCAACGATCAGCACCATCGATTCGCGGATTTCGACAGTCGGAGTGGCAATTCGATCCGTCCACTCGGTCGAAACGTGACGGGAGAGCGTACCATTGGCCAGCGAGATTAATTCCATCACGTCGGCAATCGGGACGATCCGACCATCCCCCATTACGGTAGCACCCGCAATCCCTAACGGCTTGGCGGCTGGCCCTTGAAGGGGTTTGATCACGATTTCTTGGTCGCCAGTAATCTTATCGACTTGGACGGCGGTGAGATTGCCATCGCTGCGGAGAATCAGGATTGAGACCAGATCGCTATCATCTTCATTAGTGCTATAGAAGCTATTGCGTGCCAACGGACGATTGAAGCTGAGTAAATCAGAGAGCGGTGTAAATGGAATCAGTTCGTCGCGCCAGAAGATACACTGCTTGCCTTCGCTATCGGTTTGGATCTGCTCTGGGCTGACATCTTGAGTATCTTCAATTCCATCCATTGGAAAGGCGATATTGCTCTTGTTGTTAACTGCGATCAGGGCTTTGGCGATACTGAGTGCCAGCGGTAACCGAATCGTAAACGTCGTACCGACACCCAGCTTCGATTCCGTGGCGATCGTCCCGCGAATTTCGGTGATACTGGTGCGGACGACATCCATCCCCACGCCGCGTCCGGCCAACTCATCCGCTTGGTCTTTAGTTGAGAAGCTAGGCAGGAACAGTAGTTCGTAAGCTTCTGTTTTGGACATGGCTGCCGCTTGTTGAGCGGTGATGATCCCTTTTTCGATCGCTTTTTGTTTGACCCGATCGGTATCGATGCCCGCACCATCGTCGGAAACCGAGATGATTGTTTGGTTCCCTTGATGGAGGGCGCGGATCGTGATTTTACCCTCGCTGGGTTTGCTCGCAGCTTGGCGGGTTTCATTCGCTTCGATGCCGTGGGCGATCGCGTTGTTCACCATGTGAATTAACGGATCGGTGAGGCTTTCGAGAATCACTTTATCGATGAGCGTATCGCGACCTTCAACGCTGAGTTCGACTTGCTTGCCGTATTTGAGACCGTTCTCGCGCACGCCCCGTTGCAGCCTGTCGGCGGTTTGGGCAAAGGGCACCATCCGCGATTTGGTCAAATCTTCCTGAAGTTGTCCGGTAATCTGCCGTAATGTCCGCGTGACTTCGGTACTGCCATCGACAACGAATTCAATATCCGCAGTGGATTCTCGTACGCGCACGGTCAACTCGATCATCTTCTGGGAGAGCAAGTGAATCGGCGTGAATCGATCCATTTCTAACGGATCGTATTCGATACTGGAGTTGTTACCACTGTTCCCAGTGTTACCACTACTGCCTTCATCGTGATTAGTTTGCGGAGCGGCTGCGGCGGTTTTGTTTTGCTGACGGCTGGCAACTAGGGAGTTTTCCATCAACGATCGCTCGTAGAGGTCTTGCATCCGCTTGCCGACTTCGTTGAGCTTTTGGACTTCGGAGAGCAGTTTTTCGACAAACTGGCGCATCCGATTTTGGTCTTGCTCCAAGGTGTTGCGGTTGACAACTAATTCCCCAACTAAGTTGTTGAGATTATTGAGATGTCGGACTGACACCCGCATGGTTTGCTCGAATGTCCGCGATTGCTTGGGACGACGATCTTTCGACTCCCGCGCTGGTGGCTGAACGACTGGGGCGACGACGGGTGCGGGGACGGCAACCAAGCTATCGAGATCGTCGAGATTGCTATCGGTAGGAGCCGGAGTGGGATCGGTCGCGACTAGAGCATCGAGGTCGTCCAGTGCCGACGACTGTGACGCGCCCATCAGTAAGCTACCACCAACACCCACAGCAGCCACACCCAGTAAAGCATCTAAATTGCCCAGATCTGGCAGATTATCGCTAGGCATTTCGCCCAACAGATCGTCGAAATTGCCCAGATCTGGCAGGTGATCGCTAGGCATTTCGTCTAACAGATCGTCGAAATTAGCCAGTGATAAGTCGTTGCTACCTAAATCCGCACCGAGATCGTCGAGTTGGACATCTAGGGCAGCAAGATCGTCGAATTGTGATGTGGAGGAAGCCTCTGGAGCTAAATTATCAAGATCGAATGCACCCATGTCAATCGAATCAAAATCGCGTTCGGTCGCTGGTTCGATCGGATCGAGGGCATTCACCCGGTCGCGATCACTAGTCTCGGAATTGACATCGAGTAAACTAGCCGTTGGTGTGTCTAGATCTAGATCTGACTGGTTCGCTGGGAACTGGAGATCTAAATCGGCGAGGTCGTGCCACTCTGTGGGCGCAGACGGGGCATCAATCGCGTCATCGACAAGTGGGCTACTCGCCAGGACATCAAGATCCACATCTGCCAAACCATTGCCAATTTCAGAATTTAGCTCCAGATCGTCAAAGTTCTGAATATCTAGCTCTAAACCCGTAATCTCGCTATTGGCACTAAAGTCAAAATCGCCAAAATCGATCGGGTTGGCGGGATCGTCGCTAGGGGGTGAATTGTCTGCGAGGAAGTTGAGATCTAGCTGTCCGCATAGATCTGGATTGG
>NZ_JANNDR010000395.1:0-5617 GCF_031378165.1 Chamaesiphon sp. OTE_75_metabat_556 | reverse complement strand
CTTCCAATATGCTTCATTCAACAACAGCCGTTCCTTGCACTTCTTCCTAGCTGCATGGCCTGTAGTCGGCATCTGGTTCACATCCTTGGGTGTATCGACCATGGCCTTCAACCTCAACGGTTTCAACTTCAACCAATCGGTTGTCGATGCTCAAGGTCGCGGGATCAATACCTGGGCTGACATCATCAACCGCGCTAACTTGAGTATGGAAGTAATGCACGAGCGTAACGCTCACAACTTCCCTCTTGACTTAGCTGCTGGTGAAGCTACTCCTGTGGCTTTGACTGCTCCTGCTATCAACGGTTAATCATCGTCTGATTTCGAGCTGAGAACCCCCCTGACACCAAGTGTCAGGGGGGTTTTTCATTGGGATATTAATATTGCTTCGCATCGAGCTAAATTCTTGAAGACTAAAACTAGCGGTGAACTTTCAGCTCATTATATTAGGCGAGTTAATCAAACCCGATCTGGCTTGACCGACGATCGATGGTGCATTAGCAGTAAGGTGGAGACGATCAAGTCGTACTGAGCATAAAGAGTGACTAAAATCGATCGAGGCAAATGGGCTTGATGGTGGAATAGTTAGACTCGATGGAGTCCATTTTGGCCCTGAGCTAACATTACCTTGAAATGATAAGATATCCCGCTCCAAACCGCCAAAGACATTTCCACTGATTTTGAAGTTGCCCCACCATGACAGCGGTAATTCCAGCGGAGATCGATCGACTCGGCACAAACAATTGCGATCTTGGGAAACTGTCACCTGTTGATCGTCCCAAGTAAAATCAGCCATCTGTTTTGGCAATCCCCAGATATTTCTACCACCCTCAACAGATTGGGGATTATCTACATAAATATGCGAAATCCAAGCACCGATTTTGCCCCGATAGCTTACCAAAGCTGGCGCGACAATTAGCTCGTGATACTGGAGCGTAGAACTCGGCTCGTATGCCGATAGATATAGGCAACCCAGTGTTTTTCCTGGCAGCACAGAGACGATGTCAAAATCGATCGGTATGAATTGTTTGGCCGTTGCTAAATCGATCGGCTGGAAAGATGCTAATGCAGTCCCATCCAAATGCCATGGAGCTGGAGGATAAGACATATTCATCGTGACAAAGTCTTTGCTTGTCATTATGACACCTCGATCGATCGACTAGAATCCCCCTATGGCTAGAGATCGGGTGGAAAAGTTCGGTGCTTAGAATCTGTTGACTTTAGTATCGTCGGTCGATCGATTCCACCCGATCGATGTCAAAATGGTTCAGATAAAGATTTACACGTCCCTTCACCAAGTGATGAATATGTTGAATAGCCTGCAAACAGCCTTTGCTAGTAATCGAGTCCTCAAAGTCATTAGTGGGTTGAATAATTTCGATCGCGATCAAGTGGCAATGGTAGTGAAAGCCGCAGATCGCGGTGGTGCGACATTTATCGATATTGCTGCCGATCCAGAACTCGTGCGGATGGCGCGTCAACTCACCAACCTACCAATCTGTGTTTCTGCTGTCGATCCGCCATTATTCGTTGCTGCCGTCGAAGCTGGTGCCGATCTGATCGAAATCGGTAATTTTGATAGTTTCTACGCTCAAGGCATCAAATTTGAAGCCGATGAAGTTTTAGCTCTAACTAAGGCAACTCGTGCCTTGTTGCCCCACATTACTCTGTCTGTCACCGTGCCCCACATTTTGACTCTAGACAAACAAGTAGAATTGGCGCAAGCACTAGTCGCTGCGGGTGCGGATATCATTCAAACCGAAGGCGGCACCAGCAGTGCGCCCAGCCATGCAGGTACGCTCGGTTTAATCGAAAAAGCTGCACCCACCTTAGCTGCTGCCTATGAAATCTCTCGTGCTGTCGAGGTACCCGTTCTATGTGCCTCCGGTTTATCCAATGTGACTGCACCGCTAGCAATTTCTGCTGGTGCTGCGGGAATCGGCGTCGGTTCGGCCATTAACAAGCTCAACGACGAAATCGCCGCAATCGCCGTCGTTCGCAGTTTGGTTGAGGCTCTGGCGGCAACTCCGGTTGCTGTTCGAGGCTAGAGAGTAGTGGATAGGGAGTAGAGAGTTATAGAGTAGCTTCTTTAATTACTCCCAACTCCCAACTCCCCACTTAGATGAGGGAAACCCTACTGACCTCGATCGTCAAATAACAGCTAAAATACTTAATAGATCGATAGTGATAATGGAACACTGACCGTGATTTCACAACTAATTGCCGACTTCCGAATTATCTTTGACCGCGATCCAGCCGCCCGTAACTGGTTAGAAGTTCTCTTCTGCTATCCAGGACTACAAGCATTATCCCTACATCGTTTTGCTCATTGGCTGTACGTTTTGGGTATCCCGTTTATTCCGCGTTTTATTTCGCATTTAGCCCGCTTTTTTACGGGAATTGAGATTCACCCAGGGGCGACGATTGGCAAGGGCGTATTCATCGATCACGGCATGGGTGTCGTGATCGGTGAGACGGCAATTATTGGCGATTACGCGCTGATTTATCAAGGAGTGACGTTAGGTGGTACGGGGAAAGAAAGCGGTAAACGCCACCCGACACTCGGCGAAAACGTCGTAGTTGGTGCGGGTGCTAAAGTATTAGGCAATCTCCAAATCGGTAGTAACGTGCGGATTGGTGCGGGTTCGGTCGTACTGCGCGACGTACCTTCAGATTGTACGGTCGTCGGTATTCCTGGTCGGATCTTGTATCGGGCGGGCGAGCGCGTTGGACCTTTAGAGCACGGCAGTTTGCCAGATACCGAGGCTGAAGTCATTCGCGCCTTAGTCGATCGGATCGAAAGTTTAGAACAACAAGTCCAAAAAATGCAAGTCGAACAAACTTGTAATGCGATCGTCCAAGGTATCGAAACCCCTTCAGCAGAGGATGTAGAGTTACCAGCAAGTTGTCACTTGGAAGATCGAGTGATTCGGCAATTTTTAGATGGTGCGGGGATTTAGAGCTACATGCCAATTCCCCCAAGCTGGATCGTGCAAACTGGTCGATCGATCTGGACGAGCATCTGGCAATTGATGATGTCTCAACTAGCTCCACCAAACGATCTCGGTGAATATCAACGTCCGCAAAGTGAATTTCGCCAGCGAATTGAGGGTAGATATACCCCACAGCCAAATCGCTATCGACTATATGTCGGCTGGAGTTGTCCCTGGGCGCACCGTACTTTAGTAGTGCGCGCCTTAAAAGGATTGGAACAGATGATCGATGTAACGATCTTGCCGGGCGATGCCAATGCTGGTGGCTGGGTATTGCCAGCATCAGAACATGGTTGCCAAACCTTGGCTCAGTTGTATCGATTTGGGCAACCAGGATATACAGGTAGATCCACAGTGCCGATGCTCTGGGATACGCAGACCTACTCGATCGTCAATAATGAAAGTGCCGAGATCATCGAGCTACTCAACTCAGAATTCAATGAGTATGCTGAGCACCCCGAACTCGATCTCGCACCAGTTGCCCTCCAAGACTCGATCGCCCACTGGAATGAGATAATCTACCAAACCGTCAACAATGGCGTCTATCGCTGCGGTTTTGCCCAGACCCAAGTGGCTTACGACAAAGCCTATACCGAACTATTTGCCACACTCGATCGAGTTAACGATTTACTCTCGACTCAAGCTTATCTCTGCGGCGACGTCCTCACCCTCGCCGATATCCGCCTGTTTACCACGCTGATTCGCTTTGACTTGGTGTATAACCACCTGTTCAAATGCAACCATCGGCGCATTCAAGACTATCCCCAACTTCAAACTTACCTGTCCAACATCTATCATTTGCCTGGGGTTGCGGCTACTTGTAATTTTCAGACGATCTTACAGGATTATTACAGTAATCTATTTCCCCTCAATCCTGGTGGCATTATTCCGCAGCTACCAGACATGAGCTACCTCCTAAAGATAAAAGTATCGGACTAGATTTAGCGCACAACAAAAGCGAGGTACAAGAGTCATCTCATACCTCGATTACCACTATGGGTTCGATTAGCTGCCAACTGTTAACTGTCTGTCTCGCTCTATCTGGAGGGAACCTCCAGGGCGCGAGCCGCAACTGTCAACTAAATTTAAGTATCATAAAGCAGACATTCTGGCGATTCTGGATTATCGGAACAGAAGCGTTCGAGAGAGTTTTGGGGCTGCGCGCTCCGTTGGTGTCCGGATTCCTGATGTAGCTCTTCGAGGATCTCCATCGCTACTGCAAATTCGGGAGAAGTTTTACCAAAATTTTCGCCAGCTTGATGAGCCGCTTCGCGTGCTTGCTCGATCCGATCTTCGAGTGTCATCGTTGTTTCTTGAGTGTTGGTCATAATCTTGACTATTTACTGTAAATTATGCGAGGCGATTGAGAGCAGCCTGACCTCTATTGTATCTTTCCAATCTTGAAAGACACCATCACAAATGTAGAGGTTTCCACACATTTGCGATCGACTGTTAGCCGATTAGGGTTTCAAGCTTTAAACACACTGTGACGATCAATTTTTTTGTCGTGGATGTTACTGAAATTTAGTCGAAATCAAAAATTTTTTGAATTTAATCGGACGATCGATAGGTGAGAGTGTTAGAATTGCCATGCAAAATATAGCACTCATTGAGGGTCTGACGTTGTGATCCGTTCTGCTACCTTGACGCTTCAGCCCACACTCCCATCCGTCAGTGACAACAGTCGGCTGCGGTTGTTTTCGGGGAATGCTAACATCCCGCTATCTCAGGAAATCGCTCGCTATCTAGGACTGGATCTCGGTCCGATGATTCGCAAGCGGTTCGCCGATGGGGAAATTTATGTCCAGATTCAAGAATCCATTCGAGGTTGTGATGTCTATCTGATCCAACCGACATGTCATCCAGTCAACGATAACTTGATGGAATTATTCATCATGATCGATGCCTGTCGGCGAGCTTCGGCGCGCCAAATTACAGCGGTCATTCCTTACTATGGCTATGCTCGTGCTGATCGCAAAACTGCTGGACGCGAATCGATTACCGCTAAACTAGTCGCCAATCAGATTACCACTGCTGGTGCCGATCGAGTCCTGGCCATGGATCTGCACTCAGCCCAAATTCAAGGTTATTTTGATATCCCCTTGGATCACATCTACGGTTCGCCAGTGCTGGTTGATTATATTCTCAAAAAAAATCTTCCAGATATAGTAGTGGTATCGCCAGATGTCGGCGGCGTCGCGCGCGCACGGGCTTTTGCCAAAAAGCTCAATGACGCACCGCTCGCCATCATCGACAAACGTCGTCAAGCCCATAATGTCGCTGAAGTCATGAATGTGATCGGTGATGTGGCTGGCAAAACAGCGATCTTGGTCGATGACATGATCGATACGGGGGGAACGATCTCTGAAGGTGCCAAAATCCTCAGGGAGCAAGGTGCGCGGCAGGTGTATGCTTGTGCAATTCATGCGGTCTTTTCGCCACCAGCGATCGAACGCCTCTCCAGTGGCGTCTTTGAAGAAGTGATCGTGACCAATACGCTACCCATGCCCGCTGCTAACCGGTTTCCCCAGCTAAAAGTGCTATCTGTCGCCAATTTATTAGGTGAAGCGATTTGGCGGGTGCATGAAGATACCTCGGTTAGTAGCATGTTCCGCTAATGAATCTGT
>NZ_JANNDR010000329.1:0-2937 GCF_031378165.1 Chamaesiphon sp. OTE_75_metabat_556 | reverse complement strand
ACAGATTGGAATGAGGATGAAAATCTCTGGTTCACAATGGAATAGTCTCAATGTTCCCCAAATGTTAAAGCTCAGATGCGCTTATCTCAATGGCGACATTCGAGCAGGTATTTATACCTAGTACATTTATGGGATGCTCCCGTTACGATGCTTGAGGAATTTCATTTAGGGCGATATTCCGCATGGTACGGTTCACAAAGCTGAGATAGTCATCAATCTCTTCATAGCCGTCGAGTTCTTGCTCTTCTTCTGGACTGAGAGCAGAGTCTTGTTGTTTTGCTATTAACTTCTCGATTCTAGCCAGAACGAAACTAGATGCTGTGAATATCGGAATGCCTTCTGCTAGTTCGATCCGCACGGCACCTTCGATCGGGAGATTATTAGGTAAGCTGTTTAATTTTGGTAAAGATGGGATTGGCATGACCAAATTAGTGAAACTCCCTCGATTTTAACATTGTGTCGAACAGGATAATTCCCGTAGACCGATCGCGAGACACTTTCAGATTTTAGATTGGGTTGAGGAAACCATCGACTTAGCCTCTATCCCAAGAGAAAATTTGATGCTATCAAGATCGATCCCAAAACCATCACACCAAAGATCGATTCCGCAAAGCGGAGGCTACGCCAACGAATCAACCACAATCGACAAAACCCAAGCTAATCGAATCGATAATTTCGATAGATTATAAAGATGCTCCTCAATGGCGATTACCTAACGGTAGGCTACGCCAACGATTACCTCCGGTACGCTACACGAACGAGCCTCAAACACTGAGATTGTTGGGTTTCGATACTCAATCCAGCAGACGGGGAGAAATCCCACTCAGCTAATCAATCTGGATCGCTAAAAAGAGATGGAAGATTTCGACGACCACTGACAACTCTTAGGATTTCGATTCCATCACCCTTGAATACGGTAGAAAATAATATAACCTTCGAGAGATAATCCTCTGAGATCCGATCGAATTACCCCATAGCTTTTACCACTGCGGGGAAAGGAAACAAGTTGTAGACACTTGCTGTTAAATTCTTTAAAGAATCGTTCGCCTACTTCTACATTGGTTTCGGCAAAGTAGTCAGCGATTTCAATCAGATCTCGACTAGCAAGAACGTTGATAACATAGAGACTCATGCTTACACCAGATCGCGTTGAAACCGCTCTAAAATCTGGTTGATGAATGTCTCGCCATCGATCGGTGGTGTTTGCTCTGAGGCTGAAATTGCATCATCGATTTTCGCTCGGATATCTTCAACCCATACCTTCTCGGCTTGTTGTTCTTCCGCCAATTCTGCGAGGAAACGAGTCGCGATCGCATCTTGTCGATTACCGACGGTACGCTAAGCGAACGATTGGCAGTTGTTCAATTTGGGCGATTACCTGTTGAAGCAGTTCCGTCATAGTTTACACCGCAATTTACTACAGCCTCCTAATTTTACCCGATCGAACGATAATCTTGACAGGATATGAAGATGCTTCTCAATGGCGATCTATTACCTCCGGTACGCTACGCGATCGAGCCTCAAACACTGGAATTGTTGGGTTTCGGGGCTTCAACCCAACCTACGAGGAGAATTTACTGTAGTTGAGTAGGACGTTTGGTACTCCGGTTATACCGAGGTTGTCTACTGCTGTTAGTTGATATATTTCATTGTAGTTATAAGTGCTGATACTGTTCTGTCGATACCACCCACTTTCGTCTAATTGAGCTATCCTAGTAGTAGGACAACAAATATGTTGTTCTAGTTGAATCTAGTTAACTTCAATACCATGAGTGATGGCATTCCGCCATTTGACGAGCGAGGATATCTCCCGCCTGGAACCTATGAAACTGATGAAGTAGAATTTAACCAACGGTTTGGTTTTAATAGCTACCGACAACAATTACTTGCTGGTTTAAAGTCTGCACTAATTTCGCTCAAACAAGCTGGATGAGATCGAGTCTACATCGGTGGTAGTTTTATTACTGATAAAGCCGAACCTGGTGATATTGATGGCTGTTTTGAAGGGCTTTATATTGACGAGAGTGTTATCGATCCGATCTTTATCGATTCAGATCTCGATGCTCAAAAAGCAAAGTATGGAGTGGAATTCGTATTTGGGAGTAATCGAGCGGGTTTCTTTCAAACCGATCTCTATGGTAATTCCGTAGGCATCGTAGTTATCAATTTGTAAATAAGTTTATTGTTAGGAAGACTATTATGATTCAAAATGAGCATCAATATAAAGTTACTCAAACTAAACTACGAGAGTTAGAACAAGCCTTGATCGATCTAGATATTAATAGTGGTAATCTTTCTAGTCGTTTAGCCCAAGCTGAGAAAAAGGGGATTCAAGTTTTGATTGATCGGTTGCGGTTAGAAATTATTGAATATGATAATCTCAAGCAGCAGAAAACGCCGATTCAAGTTGGTTCGATCGAGGATTTAGCGATTGGATTAATTAAGGCGAGAATTTCAGTAGGGATGACGCAGAAGGAATTAGCTGCCAAAATTGGTGTGCAGGAGCAACAAATTCAGCGTTATGAGGCAGATAGATATGCTTCTGCTAGTTTAGCTAGATTAACTGAAGTTGCTCGCGCTTTGGAGATTATCTTCGATCGTCCTGTTGAGTTTCAGATGAGTTTTTCTGGATAATTTAAATATGGTAGGCATTACCCACTCTAATGGCTGTATTAAATTTAAGGCGATCGACTAAACCCAAGCTAATCGATCGATAATTTTGACAGGGTATGAAAATGCTCCTTAATGGCGATCGATCACACGCAAATGAGCCTCAAACACTTATATTGTAGGGTTTCTCGGGATTCAACCGACCTACAGGGAGGAATCCCACTAACGCCAACGCCAACGACAAAAGTGTTAAAATGAGTTGTGGACGCTTTTCCAATTCTCAAAGTAGGTATTGAACATGCAATATCAAGTATTTGTTAAAAATCC
>NZ_JANNDR010000314.1:0-2056 GCF_031378165.1 Chamaesiphon sp. OTE_75_metabat_556 | reverse complement strand
CAATCCCCACAGCTTGGGATAAGTGGCTTTTTGAGCTTCGACATCTTTGCCTGCTGTTTTACCGAGTTCGGCTCCGGTGGCAGTGATATCGAGAATATCGTCGATAATCTGGAATGCTAGACCGATATTTTGGGCGAACTTGGCTAATTTTTCGATTTCGGCGGTGGTAGCACCTGCTAAGATTGCGCCACAGACGACCGAAGATTGAAATAGGGCACCAGTTTTGTGATTGTGAATGTAAATGAGGGTTTCGATCGAGATATCGGACTTGCCTTCTGATTCTAGATCTACGACTTGTCCGCCCACTAAGCCATTAGCGCCAACGGCTCTAGCTAAATGAGCGATCGCTTTGAGGACGCGATCTGCACTCACTCCCTGGGTGTGGGTGGCGATATACTCAAACGCATAAGCCAGCAAGCCGTCTCCCGCGAGAATGGCGATATCGTCACCATAAACTTTGTGATTTGTCAACTTCCCACGGCGATAATCATCGTTATCCATCGCTGGTAAGTCGTCGTGAATCAGCGCCAGGGTGTGAATCATTTCCAGCGCACAAGCCATCGGCAGCGCCAGATCGGGATCGCCACCGACAGCTTCGCAGCTAGCCAGACACAAAATCGGTCGCAACCGCTTACCCCCAGCTAGCAATGAATACCTCATCGCAGCGTAGATGGTATCGGGGTAGGCGGGGCGGATCGAGGCATCTAGAGCCGCTTCTACGCGCGGCTGTCGATCGGTCAGATATGCCGCCAGATCGAAGGCAGTCGGTGTAGCTATTAAATCCTGGTTGCTAGTCATTGGTGCTAGAAAGTGGGGAGCGATTTGCTACCGCTCTGCACAGCCAAAGCTACGCTAACGGGTTAAAATCCTTGTCTCAACTATTTTACGAGGATTTGGTTCTTTTTAGTGAATAGTCAATAGTGGACATTCTGAGATCTCAGCTTTGCAAGGTCTAGGTTTCAGACTCATTTACCTAATCAATAATCGATCGATCCCAAAGGCTAAACCCGCGCTGACTAAGGGAACGGAGAGATTGTCTAAACCCCATTGGGCGATCGATTCTACGGCTGTTGCGGCAATTGCAACGGGAATTCCGACGATCCAGGTTTGCCAAATGTTACCTTGGACGCTAAATAATACGATCGACACGATCGCATAACTAACTAGTAACATTGTTAAAGTCCCTTCCCAGCTTTTAGTATTTCCCAGGATAGTATAGGGATGCTTGCCAAATTTCTGACCAATAATCGCCGCCAAACCATCGCCCCAAGCCATAATCAGAATTCCAATTACCCCATAGTGGGGTAGATTTAGCTGCCAAAATATCGCTGTCAAAATGCCAATACTAACAGCGTAAAAAAATGTCCCCAAACTCTTACGTCCAACGCTATTTACCCCTGGTAAAATGGGGAAGCGATAGGAAGCGAGCGTAATTATTCCGGCTAATACCGCCGATGTAATTCCCACCCACACAGGTAACTGGAGCAACCAAGCAATAAGCATCACATTCCCCGTACCGATATGCACTACCTTGCGGACATGTTCGGGTTTGGTGTCGGTATAGCGATGTAACAATTCGGCGGTGAGGACGATCGAGCCAACATATACTGGAACTGTCGCAATCCGCAACCAGAGATTAGATTCGGCGAAAAATGTTTGCATATGAAAAAAAGTTTAATTCGATCGATCCGCATTTACCAACAGTTTATTTCTAGTTTATTGCCACCTAGTTGTCGATTTACGCCGACTTGCTCCCAATATGCCGTAGAAGCGATCGACAGGTTTGGTACAATCAAAGGCAGTTATCTAGCCACCATGCGGATTTGTCGCTGCCATCCCTTCCATCCTGGCGGTTACGATCCCATCCCCGAAATCTCTAATAATAGCAACAGATCCGATCGAGACTGATTTTGGATTTTGGATTAAAAATCGGGCGTTGCTGAACATAGGTGTAATTTTATGTCTTTGCAACAGCTATCCTCTTCTCCCCGCTCCCCGCTGTCTTGATTCGCTGTCTTGTCGTTTTTTTATTCGGGGGTTCCCCCCAAATAAAAAC
>NZ_JANNDR010000308.1:0-7066 GCF_031378165.1 Chamaesiphon sp. OTE_75_metabat_556 | reverse complement strand
CTCTGCTGCTGACTTTATGGCAGATCTAGATCTGTTATGAATCTAGTTTGGAGTCCAGCATTTAGTCGTGCTGTCAAAATTAGTTCCTAATCGTCCCACACTAGTGCTTCATAACCCCTATCGAGCTGGAAAAATATCATTCCTACTCCAGATCATCAAAACAGCCCTACCAGTAAAGGCAAGGCGATTCGATGGGGTTAAAGCGAGGATTGTCGTTCAGCTCCGCTGCCGGACGATCGCTAACACGATCTGAAAAAATTCTCGATCTCTGCGGTTGCTTAGGGAAGTATCGATCGTGCTATCTCACCAAGCATTCGTGTCTTAGCGAGATAGAACGATCTCTCATTCTTCAAGACACACAATCACGTTCCTTGGCCGTTAGCTTCTGTCTCAGGTACTCGGCTTTCAACCAATTCATTGATATCGTCGTTGGTGATTCACCCATGAATCTAGTCAAAGCAGCGAAGTAGCTTTGTTGTCGGGATGGATTGATTTGTAAGTATGTTTGGGCGAGTTTCACATAGTCCGCAGGCATATGCTTTTTGGTGAGTCGAGCGAGAATAGATAGATACGCGCATATTATCATGGATAAGTGACTGATGAGAGTGTGATATCGATCGCTTTTTTCAAAATTAGTTGGTTCCGAATTATCCCTAACATCATAGAAATGACAACCTGCTACAAAAAGAGGGTAGCAGCAACCCGATCTTGCTACTACCCTCTTTTTGTGACTAAATTGTGGCGATTAACTAATTTCCAGTAGAGCTGAATAAAAATCTACGATCCAACTTTGGCAGTCGAACGTTGTTTGCGACGACCGATGGGAGCTGGAGTCGAACTATGACTCGCACCAGCACTAGCCCCAGCACCAACAGCGATCTTCGCTGGATTTTTAGTCGTACCATCTTCAGGTGTCTGCATCATCAACACCAATAGCGGACGACTTTGGAGTTCGCGCCGGACTAACCGTTGGAGTGCCGATTCTAGTTCGATCTGTAGTCCAGTCCAGTCTACATCGAGCTGACCGGATTCAAATGTGCGTGCAAACCGATCCCAGCGATCGATCAGACAATTTTCGATCGTTTTTTGGATCAAAGCTGCAATTAGTGATTGTTCGACAGCGGTGACGACACCACGGAGATTGACCTGTGGTTTGACCATCATTTTACCATCGAGACCGATCGCCAAGGCGACAGTGACGACACCATCGCCAGCGAGCTGTTTGCGTTCTTCCATCACCTGGGTTTGGTCGTGGACGATCCCAGCGTTATCGACGAGTTGGATTCCTGATGGGACTTTGCCAGCTTTACCGATGCTATTTTCGGTGAGTTCGACGATGTCACCATTGTCGATGATCACCATATTCTCGGCGGGAATGCCCGTGCTTTGAGCGGTTTGGGAGTGCTTGATCAGCATCCGGTGTTCGCCATGAACGGGGATGAAGTACTTGGGACGAGTCAGACTCAGCATCAATTTCTGGTCTTCTTGACAACCGTGTCCAGAAACGTGAATTCCTTTGTCGCGACCGTAGATGACATTAGCACCCTGCATCATCAATTTGTCGATCGTGTTGACAACCGCGATCGTGTTACCAGGAATCGGGTTCGCTGAGAAGATAATCGTATCGCCTTTACGAATCCGCACTTGGCGATGTTGACCGTTAGCAATCCGCGTCATGGCGGCGAGGGTTTCACCCTGGGAGCCAGTAGTCAGTACCAATACTTTATCATCGGGAAGATGATTAGCCGATTGCAGTGGCTCAAACACATCATCGGGACAGTTAATATAACCCAAGTTCCGCGCGTGAGCGATCACGTTGAGCATCGATCGACCGACGACGCAGACTTTGCGATTGTACTTCATCGCTAGTTCGATCGTCATGTTGATCCGGTGAACGGAGGAGGAGAAGGTGGTCACCATCACGCGACCTTTGGCTAGAGAAATAAACCGATCGAGGTTGGGGAAGACCGAACGCTCGGAAGGAGTGAAGCCAGGGATTTCGGAGTTGGTGGAATCACTGATCAAACACAGCACGCCTTTTTCACCATGTTCGGCGAGTTTGGCGTAGTCATAAGCCTCACCATCGACGGGAGTATGGTCGAATTTGAAGTCGCCAGTATGGATGACCACGCCAACAGGAGTGTGTAACGCAATCGTAAAGCTATCGGCGATCGAGTGAGTATTGCGGATAAATTCGACAAAGAAGGATTCGCCAATGCGGACGATATCGCGGGGGGCGACGGTTTTAATTTTCGTGCGATCGGCAACGCCCGCTTCTTCTAATTTACCTTGCAGCAACGCCATCGCCAGACGCGGGCCATAGATGACGGGAATATCAAATTGTTTGAGGTGATAGGGGATGCCACCGATGTGATCTTCATGTCCATGGGTGACGATCATCCCTTTGATTTTATGTTGATTTTCCCGTAGATAGGTCATATCTGGTAGGACGATATTGATGCCGTGCATCCCATCAGTAGGGAATGCTAAACCCGCATCTAGCAACAAAATTTCATCATTAATCTCAAAGACGCAGGTGTTTTTACCTATTTCATGTAAACCACCGAGCGGAATGATTTTGAGGGTGGGTTGGTTGGGATTTTTAGCAGGCATCGAGGTGGTGGATGATTTTAGAATTGGACTCATTTAGATAAACTTAGCTAATTTGGATAAATTTTAGACAAGACTGATTTTTTCGACCCCTCACTCGGCAGTAACTAACTTCGTTAGTTGTTTGGCCTGTGGTTTGAAATCGAGAAATATTTGAAAGCTATGGTAGCAATATTAAGAGAGCGAGAATGTACGGGCCGCCTGATCGGAATTTCTAGTCGAAGATCGGTCGTAAATGGCGGTAACACCATACTCTCAACAAAAGATAGATCGGGTAATCTACAAAACTATGCGCTAGAAATTTGCACTGGCTGTTATTAAACTAACTGAATGTTTGGCGATTGAGACTTAGATAAATCGGACTCAATCTCAGATCTGGTGGCTGCGGACGGATCAGAGTTCGATCTGCTTTAACTCTCTGGTCTGATGACAATGATTATGCTGCTAACTTGTCAAGTTCTAACCGAGCAGCTTCTGAATTTCTGGGCATTTTTCCTCGTTATCTTAGTTGTATCATAATATCGTCAACGGGTCAATCGATCGCTCATCAATTATTCCTTTCGATTGCGGTGATGACCATTTCAAATCGCTAGCGCGCTCGGTTCGAGGCTGTTGACGAAAGTATCGGAACGAGCATCAAATCGCGGCGATCTCTGCGGCTATACTGGCAAATGGATCGGCGTTAGGGCGACCGCATTTTTCAAGCCTGAGTTTGGATGTCTATAGTCGTACCGATTAATCCTTGGTGTTGAAGTAGCTGCTGAAGCTGTGGTAATGACTCGATCGGTAATTCACACAAAGGTAATCTGAGTGCACCGACTTCCCAGCCTTGCAATTTGAGTGCTGCTTTGATCGGCATGGGGTTGGGTGCAAAAAATAATCCTTTGAATAGCGGTAGCAGTTTGATGTGAATCTTTGTTGCTAGCTGATTGTGACCGGAGGCAAACGCCGCAATCATTTCCTGAATTTGATTTCCGACCAAATGGCTGGCCACACTGACTACTCCAGTGCCGCCTACAGACAGGATCGGCAATGTCAAAGAGTCGTCGCCCGAATAAATCGCAAAATCTGGTGGGGTGAGGCTGCGGATCTGACTAGCTATATCTAGATTACCCGTAGCTTCCTTAATTGCAACGATTCCGTCTAATTTTGCTAACTTAGCGATCGTCTCTGGTTCTAACTGTTGTCCGGTGCGTCCGGGGATATTGTACAGCATCATCGGCAAGTCGCACGCAGCAGCGATCGCGGCAAAGTGCTGATACAAACCACTCTGGGGGGGTTTGTTATAGTAGGGGACGACTTGTAAACTCCCATCTACTCCTAGTTTAGCAGCTTTTTGAGTAGCTTCGATCGCTTCACTAGTCGAATTCGACCCCGTCCCCGCAATTACTTTCGCTTTACCAGCGACGGCCGATTGGACGACTTGAAATAGCTGGTACTCCTCGTCCCAACTCAGCGTTGGCGATTCCCCAGTCGTGCCGCAGACGACAATCCCATCCGAACCATTTGCCGCTAGGTACGCGGCTAATCTCTCTGCCTCGGCATAGTGGACGTGTCCTTCTGAGTCGAAAGGCGTAACCATTGCGGTGATAACTCGTCCGAAATCGATTGTCATATGAGGGGGGAGGGGGAGCGGGGGGAAATATAGATGAGGATCTGTAGGGGAGGGTTTATGCTACAGATGCCGCTTGAACTAGAAATTTAATTCAAACCCGCCCTTCCCCACCAATGATATTTGAGTATGTTACTACAATTTGCTATTTCCGCTTGAGCCAATTTTTCTCAATCAACAATTCGGCAATTTGGACGGCGTTGAGGGCGGCACCTTTGCGGATTTGATCGCCACAGAGCCACAATTCTAACCCATTGGCATGGGAGATATCTGTGCGGATGCGTCCGACTAAGACTTCATCTTTACCCGAAGCGTCGATCGGCATCGGAAAATAATTAGCCTGCCAGTCTTCGACCAATTTTACACCAGGAGCTGTGGCCAGAATCGATCGAGCGAGATCGGGATCGAAGGGGCTGGCAAATTCCAGGTTAATCGCTTCTGAGTGGGCGCGGAGGACAGGTACGCGGATGCAGGTGGCAGTCACGCGCAGATCTGGCGTCCCGAAAATCTTCCGAGTCTCGTTGACCATTTTTAGCTCTTCCTCGCAATACCCAGTTTCATCGATCGGGGTATTGTGCGGAAATAAATTAAAAGCTAACGGATAAGGGAAAATTTCCGGTTTGGGTGGTTTGCCATCTAAGATATCCCGACTTTGAGTTTCGACTTCCGCCATCGCTCTGGCACCCGCACCGCTGGCAGATTGATAAGTTGCCGCGACGATCCGTTGAATCGGTTGAATTTGGTGGAGCGGATAGATCGCCACTGCCATCAGGATCGTGGTGCAATTGGGGTTGGCAATAATTCCCTGATGCTGGGCAGCCGCTGCGGGATTGACCTCTGGAATTACTAAAGGCACATCCGCCTGCATCCGAAAGGCACTAGAATTATCGATGACTACCGCGCCAGCAGCCACGGCTTTAGGTGCCAATGCTTTGGAGGTCGAGCCGCCAGCCGAGGCCAAGACGATATCGATGCCTTCAAACGATCGATCTCCCACTGTCTCAACCGTAATTTCCGTACCTTTGAACTTTAATTTCGTACCTGCTGATTTAGGCGACGCAAACAGCTTGAGTTCGGCAATGGGAAAATTACGCTGGGCAAGTAATTCGATTAATTCTGTCCCAACGGCACCTGTTGCGCCTAAGATTGCAACGCGATATAAATCGGCCAAGAAAGCTGCCTCCACTGATAATGTTGATGATTTTAAACTAAGGAGAGGACTTACCACTAAAAACTTGTGGGCATCCTGAGATCGGATGTGGCGATCGGCTGACGACTGAAGTTGGCTATCGTTGTTAACCGATCCACATCCAACCTCATCCTGACTACAAACATAGTTTTCAGATCTTGACTCAATCTCAAATTCTAAATACTTAATCTTTAAATACTTAATACCTAACGGCAATGTACTATCATCAAGTAGATGAATCTTGTAGATAAACTGCGCATTCTGATTAAGTTATGCGACTATAACCATCTGCTTTAGGCAGTGGGATTGCAGTTAGATTCGATCGCTTGCAGCACGCCAAGTCAAACTGCAAGCTATCCTGAATAATCTCACTGGCTATAGCGTTAGCATATCATAATTAGGCGATCGCCCAGCCCTTACATCTCACCATTGACTGTTGTTAGACATACATATCATGAAAGTTACCCAGGAAAAACTCGAACAAAGCCGGATTGGTTTAGAGATTGAAGTTACCGGAGACCAAACGACTAAATATTACGAACAGGCCATCAAAAACCTGACGACAAATGCCAACATTCCTGGGTTCCGCAAAGGAAAAATCCCTCGGCAAGTAATCTTACAACGGATGGGTCAAGCACAGGTGAAAGCCATGGCTCTCGAAGCTTTGCTCGAACCAGCGATTAATGAAGCCATCAAGCAAGAAGCAGTACCCGCGATCGGTAATTACCAAATTACGTCCAATTTTGACGAACTCTTGCAAAAATATGTCCCCGGCCAAATTTTGACGTTTGGGGCGACGGTAGATGTCCCGCCAGCAGTCAGTTTGGGTACTTATACCGGATTGAGTGTCACCGCCGAAGAAATCGTCTACGACCCCGCCCAAGTTGCAGATTTTATCGATGGCCAACGTCGCGAAAAAGCGACGACGATTCCCGTTGTCGGTCGTCCGGCCAAACTCGATGACATTGCTGTAGTGGACTATAGCGGCAAACTCCCCGATGGTACCGAAATTAGCGGCGCGCAGGCGGAAGATTTTGATATCGAGCTGTCGGAAGGGAAATTTATTGCCGATCTGGTGAATGGGATTGTCGGCATGAGTGTCGGCGCGACGCGGGATGTCGAAGTAGTCTTTCCCGCAGATTACCCGCGCGAAGATTTGGCCGCCCAACCAGCAATTTTTCATGTCGTCCTCAAAGATCTCAAAGAGCAGGAATTACCAGCCTTAGACGATGACTTCGCCAAGGAAGCTAGCGATTTTGACACCCTCGTTGAGTACCAAGCCTCGATCGCGACGCGCTTCCAAGAGCAAGCTCAAAAATCTACCGACCAGAATATTATCAATGCGATCGAAACCGCATTGATTGAAGTTGCCCAAGCAGATCTACCCGAAACCCTGATCGAGCGGGAGACGATGAATATCCTCAACCAAATGGCCAATCAATTCAGCCAATATGGGATGGATGTCAATAAACTCTTCACGCGGGAAACCATTCCCAAAATGAAAGAAAATTGTCGGACTGATGCGATTACCAATCTCAAGCAGCAACTCGCGATCGCGGAAATTGCCAAGAAAGAGGGGATTGTCGTCACGGATGAGGCAATTGCTGCCAAAATGTCCGAAGTTATTCCTCAATTAGCTGGTGAAAATATCGATG